>BDTD01000015.1 GCA_002897635.1 bacterium BMS3Abin11
CTAAAAAATGTAGTATGCATATCACTTATGCCATCCACCTTTGAAATAGAAACTTATATAACTATATAATAAAAAACAGTCTCAGCAAATATAACCTTGTAGTAATAAATGTCAAGACATAGATTTATAAAAGAGCAGTTTCAAGTCTTAACTTTCATGCAAATCGTTTTACCTGAAACTTGAAACAAATAGTTAATACAAAGAACTAAATGGAATAAACCTCACCCTGTCTCCTTTAACAAGGTGCTGATCAGGATTAATAACGGCCATGCCATCCGCCCAGGTAACCGAGCTTAATATACCTGATGAACGACTTGGATAAACATTTACAACCTTCTGCCCTTCATCGTTTGTTTCTAAACGTGCACGCATATATTCAGTTCGCTTATCCGGTCGTTTCCAGTCAAAGCCTGCGACTACCATATATTCCACTGGCATCACATCAATTATACCCATGCTCCGCAAAATAAATGGCCTGGCAAAGATACTAAATGTGACAAATAAGCTAACCGGATTGCCCGGTACACCTATAAATGGAACACCCCTAACCTTACCGAAAGCCAGTGGCTTACCCGGTCTCACAGCAATCTTCCACAGATCCAGGCTGCCCATTTCTTCAAGTGCTTTCTTAACATAGTCTTCTTCGCCGACTGAAACGCCCCCACTGGATAGAATCAAATCTGCCTTGTCTACCGCAGTATTAATGGCATCACAGGTTGCCTGATACTCATCGATAACATTACCCAGATCAACCACCTCACAACCGAGTTTTTCCAATAAGCCTCTAAACAAATAACGGTTGGAGTTATATATCTTTCCATCATCAAGTGGCTGCCCCGGCATCGTCAGTTCATCACCGGTAGTAAAGATAGCAACCCTTAGTTTTCGCTTTACTACCAGACTGTCTGTACCTGTTGAAGCGGCAAGTCCGATATGCTGTGTTTGTAACATACAGCCACATTCTATGATTTCATTCCCCTGACAAATATCTTCACCGGTACGTCGTATATTTGCGCCTGCATTCACATCTCCATTAATACGAATCATTTCACCTTCACGCGTAATCATCTCCTGCATGATTACAGTGTCCGCGCCCGCAGGCACCGGTGCACCGGTAAATATTCTTGCCGCCGTCCCAGGCTGCAGTGGCTGACCGGTAGTACCTGCAGGAATACGTTGCGAAACAGGTATCTGACCAAGGCTTGCGATATCTTTATAGCACAGCGCATAACCATCCATAGCGCTGTTATCCCATGCAGGGACATTAATATTTGATGTGACTGACTGCGACAGTACCCTGCCCATAGCCTCATCAAGCATCACGGTTTCTTCATCTGCGACGGGTGTAGCACTATTAATTAGCAGACTTAAGGCCTCATCAAGAGGCATAAGATTCGAAGAAGACGTTGAACAACAACAGCTCATGGTTTCACCTTATACGATACATTTAGAAAGAATTTTATTTATCTTCAGAACAATACTTAGCATAGGAAGCAGATGATGAACTGGTTTACGGTTTACGGTTTACGGTTTACGGTTTACGGTTTACGGTTTACGGTTTACGGTTTACGGTTTTACGTAACACCTAAAACGTAAAAACATAAAACGCCTTCTTCTAACCCCCAGTCATAGACATGAAACGGACAGTCTTGCCGGGTTGTTCATTAAAATCATGACGTTCAGGCTTGCTGGCAATCGCTTTTATTAGCACCTGCTGCAGGTCATCGTCACTGATACCTCCACGTACTAGTGGACGCAATTCGACTTTGTCGTCCTGCCCCAGACAGAGATAAAGCGTACCTTCTACAGACAAACGGACACGGTTACAGGTTTCACAAAAGTGCTGTGACATTGGGGTGATAAAACCAACAGTGGTTTTACTGTTGCGCATTTGCAGATAACGTGCAGGCCCACCGCCACGGGTTACGGCAGGGATCATGTCATACTTCTTAAGCAGGTTCTTTTCGATTTTCTTCAGGCTGACATAGGACCTGCTGGCACTTCGGCCTGTATCACCCTGTGGCATGGTTTCAATCATCCTCAGGATAAAATCATTCTTCCCGCAGAATTCGACCAGTTGATCGACCTCATTGACATTCACACCGTCCATCACCACCATATTAAGCTTGATGGGTGAAAGACCAGCCTTTTTAGCTGCCTGCAGACCCGCCAGAACTTTTTCAAGCTTACCTTTAGTGATCTGGCGGAAAGTGTCTGCGTTAAGGGTATCCAGACTGACGTTAATGCGTGAAACACCGGCCTGTTTGAGTCCATCGGCCATCTTGCCAAGCCGTGTGGCATTAGTGCTTAGTGAGAGATCGTCAATACCGGGGATATCATGCAGGCGTTGGATGAGGTCCATTATATTGCACCGAACTAGCGGCTCACCACCGGTAATGCGCAGATGGCGCAGCCCCATACCGGCAAACACACGGACAATCTGCTCAGTCTCATCAAAAGTCAACCAGTGGTCAGGTTCGGAGAAATCCCTGTGATCAGCCGGCATGCAATAACTGCAGCGCAAATCACAACGATCCGTAACCGAGAGTCTCAGATACTCAATACGTCGCCCGAAGCCATCTACAAGTTTTGTCATATTCAAAACACAGTCGTTTTTAAGTATCACGGTTTACATGTTACGGAAAACCATCCACCCCATAATTCATCATCCACGCTGTTATATATCTGGATCCATATAATGTAAATCGTAATATGTAAATCTGATATCTTTTGACTATGCCCTATACATTTACTCCCGTATATGATCTATGTCAAAGAATCACTGACCATAAAACACCATTGCCGCCACAACTGCAACACCCTTGTTGATATTCTTTTTATTGCAGGCATAACCCATCAGGCCGATGCGCCAGACCTTGCCGTCCAAATCACCGAGTCCTGCACCAATCTCAAGATTATAATCAGCCAGCAGTTGCTTGCGCACATCAGCATCAGCAAGAAATATTTTCAATCAGCCTGGCTTTTCAATATTGAGTCTACGGCAAATCAATGCTGTGGTACCTTATCGCAGCATAATGATGCCACTTGCTGCATCTTCAGAACGAATCAAACGTCCCGGTAAGACATTGGTTACAGCTCGTTGATGTGGTGGACAGACGTGAAACGTAAAAATACGGTATGATAATCGTTTGTGTAGCAATATAAAGTTAAGGAATGCATTAATGTATGAATCAGCAAGCCAGCAAATCAACCGCGGCATAATCTCTCGCTATCCACTGATCTACATTCTCGGCTGGGAAGAAGAACGCATTGAAAAAACCCTGGCTGCCGTATCCGCGAAACATTACTTCGATAGCAGAGCGGTTATCACCTGGACTGCCGGCAAGGGCTTCTTTAGCGGTACTGAGCAGATCGCTGATATCAACGACCCTGTTGAAGCTGTTGAGTACATCAGTAACTCTGACAAATCGTCTTTCTATTTACTGAAAGATCTGCCCGCTTTTCTTAATGACAACCTGCTGCTTGAACGGGCACTGCGTGATCTCTATCAGGAAAATAAAAATAGAGACATCTTTGTTTTCATTTCCTACCCGACATTGCAATTGCCGGATTCATTAAAGAAAGAACTCCTGCTGGTTGAGTTTGAACAACCTACAGAAGAAGAAATCATCGCCTATCTGAAAGAAGCGCTGGTAAAGTATAAGCTGAGCGATAAGATAAGTGAGGAATGGGTGAATCAAACAGCCAATGCAATGAAAGGACTGGGCCTGGAAGAGATCGGTCATTTGTTATTGACCCTGTTACGGGTAAGAAAGCTAAAACCAGAAGAGGTAATCATCGAAACTCAGCGAGAAAAAGGGCTGATCCTTAAAAAGGAAAGTTGCCTGCGTTTCATCCCTGCCATCACCAGTCTCGACGAAGTGGGCGGACTCGATAACCTGAAGAACTGGGTCACCACACGCAAAGAACTGTTCAGTCGTGAGGCCATTGCCTCTGGAATCCAGCCGCCATCAGGCATACTGTTTATGGGTGTCAGTGGCTGCGGTAAAAGCATGGCATCAAAAGTCATCGCCAGCGCATGGAATGTTCCACTGGTGCGCCTGGACATGAACCTTGTCATGTCTGGCGTCTACGGCACACCGGAATATGCATTTGAACAGGCCATCAGTCTGGCAGAAAAAATAGCACCCATCGTGCTGTGGATTGATGAAGTGGAAAACAGCTTCGGTTATGATGAAGGCTCCTCCGGCGGTAACATCAATATATTCTCCAGCTTCCTCACCTGGATGCAGGAAAAACCACACGATGTCTTCGTCGCCGCTACCGCCAACCGAATCAGGATGCTGCCGGCAGAAATGCTGCGTAAAGGACGTTTCGATCAGGTGTTCTTCCTCAATCTGCCAAACGACATTGAACGCAGGGAAATACTGTCTATACACATCAGGGCCAAGGATGGAAACCCAGAAGATTTTAAAATCGACATACTATCCTCCATCACTGAAAAATGGAGCGGTGCGGAAATCGAATCTCTGATCAGCTCTGCAAGCATCGAAGCCTATAAGGAAAGACGTGACTTCGACCAGAAAGACATCCTGCACGTAGCAGGCCAGATGGTGCCTTTATCAAAAACTATGGAAGAACAAATCAGAGAACTTACCGGTTGGTCATTCAACCGAGCAACACCCGCATCAAAATCTGACAGACCTCCAATACAGATGCCGGTCGAGGAAGATCCGAGCATTATGAAGTATTAAAGGCAGGGGAAAGGGAAAAGGAAAAGGAAAAAAATCGAGAATGGTTTGACAAATACCCACTCGTATTAAGGTATTCAGTGATTTCCCAATTTTGCCCACATGTCTCACTCAATAGCAGGTACCTAATCTAACATGAAGTAGATTTTCTCTTCGATCTCTGTGTCTTTGTATGAGTAAATTTATAGTCAATAGTTTTTTTTGCCCTGGAACCTGGAACTATTTAATCAATCCGGTCACTTCAATCTTCAACAGATTTTCTGGGTTGTGCAGATTTCGCAATACTAGCCGATAGGCGTTTGGTACGGCTTTAAAATAGATAATTTCATAATTCTGTAATACCGCATCATCTGGCGGCAGTAGCTTGTTCAGTTCAGTATAATTTGGAAATACACCGTGTTGGTTATAATACTTACTCAACCGGCTTCGAACATCTCGTGTCACATCCCGCTCATTGTTGCTTCGTGCTGAAGCCAATACTCTTGACTGTGAAAGAGCACCTTTTAATGCAGCGATTTCATCACTACGTCGTTGGTCTGAACTGAACTGTACAGCAAGCCCCTGGAGAATCTTCTCCGCCTCTTCCGGTTTACCCATTACCAGTAACTCCCTGGCCTGCAACATGGGCATCGCATATTCCAGCTCATTTGTTAGCTCTACAAAGTCACTGCCTGATGATTTTGCCAGCTCTATTCCGTGCTGTAATACGATTTTTGCCAGACCAAACTGTCCATTCAGCTGATATTCTCGGGACTTTTCCAGGGCTGCGTGAGGTGTACTTATTCCGCCAAGCAGAGCCTGCATCTTGGCTGAAAGTGCAGGCTTTTCTATACGAACTTGATCCTCTGCCTGTATCTCGGGCCTGGAATCATCTGCTAACACATTTGCAGTAGTAAGCAGAAAGACAGCTATAATAAAAGTCCAGATCGGCATTAGAAAAACAGGCTCTTCATGAATGTTTGTAGGTGTATTCACCTCGTGCATCGGCAAGCACATCAAAGAAGCTAACACTATTCCCCTCGCGGAGACATAGAGCTCGCAAGCTTCATTTCTTTAAGCTCATGGGTAAAAGAAAGGATTATACTGTTACCGACTGCCAGAAAACAAAAAAAGGCCGGACAAATCCGGCCTTTTTAGCATGTTACCGTAAAGATCAGAGAATCGGCACAATCAACAATGCAACGATGTTGATGATTTTGATCATCGGGTTAATGGCTGGCCCCGCAGTATCCTTGTAAGGATCACCAACAGTATCACCGGTTATAGCTGCTTTATGAGCACTTGAACCCTTGCCGCCATAGTGGCCGTCTTCGATATATTTCTTGGCGTTATCCCAGGCGCCACCACCGGTGGTCATGGAAATTGCCAGGAAAAGCCCCGTGACAATACTGCCAATCAACATACCGCCCAAAGCCTGTTTGCCGAGCAACACGCCGACCAGTACAGGAATCAACAAAGGCAGCAAAGAAGGAATAATCATTTCCTTGATAGCCGCTTTGGTCAGCATATCCACTGCACGTGAATAATCCGGTTTCTGCGTATAATCCATAATGCCAGGCATAGTTTTGAACTGACGCCTTACTTCATTAACAATGCCACCCGCCGCACGTCCAACCGCTTCCATTCCCATGGCGGCAAACAGGTACGGCACCATACCACCGATAAACAGGCCGATGATGACCATGTGGTTAGACAGGTCAAAGGTGATATCTTCACCTGCCGCATAGGTATAATCTGCGAACAACACGAGTGCCGCCAGACCTGCTGAACCAATGGCGTAGCCCTTGGTAACCGCTTTAGTGGTATTACCCACTGCATCCAGCGGATCGGTGATTTTGCGAATTTCTTCCGGTAATTCTGCCATTTCAGCGATACCACCGGCGTTATCAGTAATTGGGCCATAGGCATCCAGCGCCACGATGATACCTGTCATTGACAACATAGCAGTTGCACCAATGGCAATGCCGTAAAGACCGGCCAACTCATAGGTAGCCCAGATAGCGCTGACAACAGACAGCACAGGCAGCGCGGTAGATTTCATTGATACGCCAAGGCCGGCAATCACATTGGTGCCGTCACCGGTTGTTGAAGCCTTCGCGATAGCACGCACCGGACCGAACTCTGTCGCAGTATAGTACTCGGTAATCACAACCATTGCGGCTGTTAATAGCAAACCGACGCCAGCAGCATAAAACAGGTTCATTGTGGACACAGCAACACCGTCAATGGTGATGCTTTCACCCAATATTGACTGCGTAACAAAATAAAACGAAATAAATGCAAGGATTGCCGAGACGATTAATCCCTTATACAGTCCCATCATGATTCGCCCTTTATTGGTCACTTTGACAAAAAACGTACCAATAATCGAAGCAATGATAGAAACCGCACCCAGCATTAATGGATATACCACAGCAGCAGTCCCCGCTTCGGGGAGCAATAGACCACCAAGAAACATGGTAGCGATAATTGTTACCGCATAGGTTTCGAACAAATCTGCCGCCATCCCTGCACAATCACCGACATTATCACCGACGTTGTCAGCGATGACTGCGGGGTTGCGTGGGTCGTCTTCTGGAATGCCGGCTTCAACCTTGCCGACGATATCGGCACCGACATCAGCACCCTTGGTAAAAATACCACCACCGAGACGAGCAAAAATAGAAATCAGCGAGCCACCGAAGGCAACACCCACCAGGCTATGCAGGGTATCGGTTTCTGATAGGCCTATGGCTAGCAGGAAGGTATAATAGCCTGCCACACCGATAAGACCCAGTCCCACTACCAGCATACCGGTAATAGCGCCACCACGGAATGCCACCTGAAATGCCGCATTAATTCCTTTTCCTGCGGCGGTGACTGTACGGGAATTTGCCATGACAGAGACATTCATACCGATGAACCCGGCAGCACCTGACAAAACAGCACCAACCAGGAAACCGAAAGCGGTGCTCCAGGCCAGGAAATAACCTATTACCAGGAAGACAATCGTTCCGGCAAAAGCAATCGTTTTGTACTGACGTGTAAGATAGGCGCGAGCTCCCTCGGAAATCGCTGCAGCAATCTCCTGCACACGCTCATTTCCAGAGGGCAGGCCCTTGATCCAGCGTGTGGTGATAATACCGTATACAACAGCCAACAAGGCTGCCCAGATGATAAATAACAATTGCGTAGTAGACATTGTTTACTCCTTAGTCAGATCGGAACGTCTATTTATACCGTACTAACGGGATAATTAATTGATAATAATCAATAATAAATAACTCTTCTATTTATTATGGGTTGCAGATGTGCCCACAAGATACAGGGTCTTTCAACTGACTTGTATTCAATTGTTTTACCCGTAGCATAAAAAAAGCGGATAATGCCTAATTTCTGTCTGGTGAGTGCTTATCCGGTACAGCAAGACCACCGGTAAAACGAGTGCCTGGAACAAAACCGAAAATTTTGTCCAGCTGCAGATCTTGAATCAGACAGTCAACTGCCTGTTGCCCGTGTTCACGATTCACCTCAGATAAAATTATTTTGGCAGCATTGCCATTATAGAAACCACCAAAATCAACCTGCACCTGCAGTAGCTCTTTTGCTTTGTCTAGTGTCATTTTTCGGCGATTATTTAGAGTAAAAAAAGCCCGGGTCGTTTTCCCGGGCACTAAATTCACACTTCAAATGCAGCTAATTTCTTATCGACAGTAATATTTTTCAGTGTCACATAGTCCGGCAGGCCATTTTTATATGGCGGGTAATCTTCACCCTGAATCAACGGCAGTAGATATTCCTTGCAGGCATTAGTAATACCGAAGCCGTCATCAGAAATAAAGTCTATCGGCATCATTTTCTCTACGTTGGCTACCTCAGATAACGGCGCTTTCCCAATCCTCCATTCAAACGGATCATTCGAGAGTCGTTCAATGGTGGGCATAATAGCATTATCACCGCTGATGGCGAACTCAACACCCGCTTTACCGACCGCATAGGCCTGTTCAACATCTGTTTTCGATGCCAGGTGGCGTGCTGCACGCTGTAGATAATCCGCTACCGCCCAGTGGAACTTTAATCCCAGTTCGTCTTTAATCATATTCGCCACGACCGGTGCCGCGCCGCCTAACTGGGCATGACCAAATGCATCACGCGTACCCTGCTCGGCAAGGAACTTGCCATCTGGCCAATGCGCACCTTCAGAAACAACAATAGAGCAGAAACCATGCTCTTCAACCCTGTCCTTGACCCTGGCCATGAATTTTTCCTTATCGAACTCTATTTCCGGGAACAGGATGACAACAGGAATACCCTGATCCTCAACCAGACCACCAGCTGCAGCAATCCAGCCAGCATGCCGCCCCATGACTTCAATGACAAAAATCTTGGTTGATGTCTTGGCCATAGAACGAACATCATAAGAGGCTTCAAGAGTAGAGACAGCGATATATTTGGCTACTGAACCAAAGCCCGGGCAGGTATCTGTAATCGGCAGATCATTATCCACTGTTTTGGGGACATGGATGGCCTGAATCGGGTAACCCATTTTTTCAGATAGCTGAGAAATTTTGTAACAGGTATCGGCTGAATCACCACCGCCGTTATAAAAGAAGTATCCGATATCATGGGCCTTGAATACTTCGATCAAACGTTCGTATTCAGCCTTGCTCTCTTCCAGGCCTCTCAGCTTGAAACGGCATGAGCCAAAACCACCAGACGGAGTATAGCGTAGTGCAGCGATATCGGCATCGGATTCCAGCGACGTATCAATCAGGTCTTCTGCCAATGCACCGATAATGCCATTGCGGCCTGCATAGACGGTGCCGATTTTGTCGCTGTGCTTGCGGGCAGTTTCGATAACACCACAGGCCGATGCGTTAATAACGGCAGTCACACCACCTGATTGTGCATAAAATGCGTTCTTTGCCATTCTAATCGTTCCTCGTTGATCACCACTACCCATCTGTATCATCAGCATGGACGGTGGATTTGTTATATGAAATTTTTCAGTTGTTCTATTGTGTACGCTACAAACTCCCAGCACGCTGCGCTTCATGGTCAGCCTGCACCACAAGCAGGGCAAGTACGCAATCGCCTACCTCATCATATTCTTCTTCAGCCGGCCGGAATTGCTCCCGGGGGGTAAAAAAATAGCGCGCCGCGTAGCGTTTATCTCCCATCTTGTAGACAACAAAGCTGGCCCCATTCTGGCGCCAGAAAACAACCGGGCACTCAGCTTTTTTGTCGCTGTCCCTGTCGATCTGCATTTCAGCATCGGCAAGTTGCAAATCAATATCTTCGCTATAGCGCTCCTTCAGCGCCGTAGCCACCACATGTAGCTCTAATTCGGTAAAATCGGGTATATTATTAGACATAAATCGGTAATTTTGCCTCGAATACAGCATTCTCGCAACTATATCCGCAATCGTTACTGTATTTATGTATAGGTGAAATGCATAGAAGTTATTTATACGGGATAAGTATTTTGTGAGAATCATCATAGCCGAATCTATTTCTACGGATTTTTCAGGGCGTTTGTCACAGGCCCTGGGGCTGCCTCTCATAAAACTGAAAGTATTGCATAATCCATATACCGGGCTACCTTCCGACGACCAGACCATCAACGACCTTATCGTGGATATAGGCAAACAACTGGGTAGTTCTGAAGCCATTGAGGGTTTCATCCTCAGTAGCTACCCTCAAAACGTTATCCAGGCACAATCGCTGGACATGGCTCTGGCCCGAATTGGCCAGCCTGTAAACAGCGCGTTAATGATGGAATCAACAAAAAAGTCACAAAATAGGGAAAACAGGGCGCTTATCAGATATTATCGCACTCAGAATAAACTTATTCTGGTTGATGAAATTGACAGTATCGGTGAACTCTGCAGCAGAATACGCCTGATATACGAAAAGAGAAGAAGCAGCACTCGCCGAACCGACGCAGATTGATCCAGAAATAAAGGTCATCTCTATAAATTAGTACGTCATTGCGGAACATAGTGACGAAGCAATCTCTAAAGGCTTATTTTTATTTGATGAGATTGCCGCGCTTCGCTCGCAATGACAGGTTTCTCTTGTAAATATAGAGGAGCCCTTAACAAAGGTAACAGAACAATGGATAGTCATTTCCCGGCAACTCGCATGCGCCGTATGCGCAAAAACAGATTCAGTCGTGCACTGATGCGGGAACACCGCCTGAGTGCTGCAGATCTGATCCAGCCTGTTTTTGTCATTGAGGGCGAAAACAGTACAGAAAGCATTTCATCTATGCCGGGTGTAGAGCGACTCAGTATTGATTTACTGTGTGCACTTGGTGAACGCTTACTATCACTGGGTGTGCCTGCTGTCGCACTATTCCCCGTTGTTGGTACAGATAAAAAATCTGATCTGGCCGAACAGGCCTATAATCCTGACGGCCTGGCCCAGCGGGCCGTACGCGCGCTGAAGAAGGCCGTTCCGGAGCTTGGCATCATCACCGATGTTGCCCTCGACCCATTTACCTCCCATGGCCAGGACGGTCTGATTGACGAGACCGGCTATGTTATTAATGATGAAACCGTGACCGTACTGGTCAAACAGGCGCTGTCACATGCCGAGGCCGGTGCTGACATTGTTGCCCCATCCGACATGATGGATGGACGCATCGGCGCCATCCGCCAGGTACTGGAAGCAAATGGATATGTCCACACCGCCATCCTCGCTTATTCGGCAAAGTACGCCTCATCCTTTTACGGGCCATTTCGTGATGCCGTGGGTTCCGCCGCCAATCTTGCTGGCGGCAATAAATACAGTTACCAGATGGACCCGGCCAATAGCGACGAGGCCGTGCGCGAAGTGGGTCTGGATATTGCCGAAGGTGCCGACATGGTGATGGTAAAGCCTGGCATGCCTTATCTCGATATCGTGCGTCGTGTTAAGCAGCGATTCGGTATGCCTACCTATGCCTATCAGGTCAGTGGCGAATACGCCATGCTGATGGCTGCATCACAGAATGGCTGGCTGGATGAGCGAGCCGTTGTGATGGAATCCCTGGTGGCCTTTAAAAGGGCCGGGGCCGATGGCATTCTGACCTATTTTGCGGAACGCGCCGCTGGGTGGATGCGCTCAGGCTAGCCGACAATATAATGTAGGTTCGAATTCATTCGAACAATGATGTTTACACAGACACTGGTTTAGCTTTTTTTGGCTTCTTTGTCCGAATGAATTCGAACCTACAGGATTGGCACAGCAAGAAGTGAGGGAATTTAACCCCGAGAGGCTGATTTCACTTATAATTCGCACCCCTTATGTAATTCCGGTAGAAAAGCTATGAGCAACGCACCCAAACCAACAAATATCAAGCTGCATCAGAAATCCCGTGTACTGGAGATTTTATTTGATGACGGTAGCAACTACGAACTCAGCTGTGAATATCTGCGCGTCTACTCGCCGTCAGCCGATGTAAGAGGACATGGCGCCGGTGAAGAAGTCCTGCAATTTGGCAAGAAAGATGTCAATATTACCAATGTAGAACCGATTGGCAGTTATGCTGTTTGTCTACACTTCGATGACAACCACGACACCGGCATCTACTCATGGGAATGGCTACATCATCTTGGCAAGGATCAGGATGAATTGTGGGCCGATTATCTTGATAAAATGGAAGCTGCCGGTAAAAAACGCGAAACTGATACGATAATTTGATGCATTTGCATCCTGTACTGAATCTAAGTAGATAGCCTGACAACATGAGCAACGACCATAAACAAAAGGATTCCACTCATTTCGGATACCAGAACGTCCCTGTCTCTGAAAAAGCCGGCATGGTTGCCGATGTCTTTCATTCGGTTGCCAGCAAATATGACATCATGAATGATGCCATGTCGCTGGGCATACATCGGCTGTGGAAACAATTTGCCATTGCGCAAGCTGGCGTCAGACCAGGACACAGGGTGCTGGATCTAGCATGCGGCACCGGTGACCTCAGCTTGAAAATGTCCCCACAAGCAGGCCCTGATGGAATGGTCATTGCTTCGGATATTAATGCCTCCATGCTGCAAAATGGTCGTGATCGTCTGATAGACAAAGGGATCATCAACAATGTTCAGTTTGTCCAGGCAGATGCTGAGAAACTGCCCTTCGCAGATAATTCTATTGACCGCATTACGATCGCTTTCGGGCTTAGAAATGTCACTGACCAGAAAGCAGCACTGGCCGCTATGTACTGTTGTTTACGTCCAGGCGGCCGTCTGATAATACTGGAGTTTTCCAAACCCGTGCTACCAGGACTGGATAAAATCTATGATCTCTATTCATTCAAAATACTGCCTCAATTAGGCAAAATAATCGCTAATGACGAGGCCAGTTACCGCTATCTAGCTGAGTCCATCCGCAAGCACCCTGACCAGGAAACACTTAAAGGTATGATGGTAGAGGCCGGCTTTGACCGCCCCCATTATCACAACCTCAGCGGTGGTATCGTAGCCGTGCATAAAGGCTACAAGGTATAGACCACAGGCAATGAGTGCGCTTTCATTTTTCACCCCTTTTGTAAGCGAAATAGGCTTCCGGCTTTTACAATCTGATCCCACCACGCTGGAACGTCTTGGCGAGCTGGACGGTAAAGTCATTGCACTCGACTTTGAAGAGACAGATTTCACGCTCTACATGTTTCCCTCACCTGCCGGTATCCGCTTGCGCAACGAATGGGATGGCGAGATCGATGTGCACATGAAAGGCACACCGTCCGAACTGCTAAAAATGGGCATGGCAAACAAAACCACAGCCACACCCGGCAAAATAAATATCAAGCTTGAGGGAGACCTGCATGTCGGCCAGCAGTTCAAAAAGATTCTTGATGATATGCGGATTGACTGGGAGGAACTGCTGTCACAGCATATCGGTGATATTGCCGCGTATCATACCTCGCGTTTTGTACACGAAATGCATGAAAGAATACATGAAGTCGTCAAAATAACCGCAATGGACAGCAGCGAATATCTGCGCTTTGAAGCAAAAATGCTGCCTGCCGACTGGCGCGTTGATGAATTCATCAATGATGTAGACAAAATTCGAGAAGATATCGATCGTATGGCCATACGCGTTGAACGTCTACTCAGAAATCAGACACAATAACTTACAATAATTTTCTAAAAAAATAGTACATATACAGATATGCCCGGACAGTTACGACAAGTCACCCATCTGCTGCGAATCGTCCACGTACTGGCACACTATAACCTTGATGAATATCTGACAGTTATCACGCCGTTAAAACCCTGGCTGTTTCTTCTTCATATATTTCCCCGCCGCAAAGATGATAGCCCACGAGGGCAACGGCTGCGGCAAGCACTGGAAGAGCTGGGTCCTGTCTTTGTCAAACTCGGACAGATGCTATCAACACGCCCCGACCTGATCCCGGATGATATTTCCAGTGAATTAAGTATGCTACAGGACCAGGTGCCCCCCTTTCCCGGTGAGCAGGCATTACAGATACTGGAACAGGCCTACGAAGGCCCCATAGACCACCATCTGGTCGATTTTAATCCGATACCACTGGCATCTGCCTCTGTTGCCCAGGTACATGATGCGAAGTTACTTGACGGCACAGAAGTCATTGTTAAGATCCTGCGTCCCGGGCTGGAACCTGTCATTAAAAGAGATCTGGATCTGCTCTATATGCTGGCACGCATGGGCGAAAAATATTCAAGCGAAGTGCGTCGCATGCGTCCTGTAGAGGTCATCGACGAATATAACAAGACCATCCACGATGAGCTGGATCTACTGCGTGAGGCAGCCAACGCCAGTCAGCTCCGTCACAACTTCGATAACTCTCCACTGCTGTATGTGCCGGAAGTCTATTTCGACCACACCCGAACAAATGTCATGGTGATGGAAAAGATACACGGCACAACGGTAACCAAAATCGA
The DNA here is from genome assembly GCA_002897635.1 of bacterium BMS3Abin11. NCBI lineage: Bacteria > bacterium BMS3Abin11. The sequence goes on from BDTD01000015.1 coordinate 14,603, forward strand.
TGTTCTGGTCGAAAAAGGAATTGATCTTAAACAGTTGTCGAATAATGGAGTTGAAATCTTCTATACACAGGTTTTCCGCGATGGTTTCTTCCATGCTGACATGCACCCGGGTAATATATTTGTCCTGGATGACGGGCGCTATGGTGCAGTCGATTTTGGCATCATGGGTACTATCTCGGATATTGATAAACACTATCTGGCGGAAAATTTCCTCGCCTTCTTCCAACGCGATTACCGACGTGTCGCCCAGGCACAGATTGATGCAGGCTGGGTGCCCGTAGATACACGTGTAGATGAATTTGAAACCGCCATCCGCTCGGTCTGCGAGCCGATATTCGCCAAACCACTATGTGAAATCTCCTTCGGCCGTGTACTGGTCAGACTGTTCAAAGTGGCACGTCGCTTCCAGATGGAAATTCAGCCACAACTGGTACTTCTGGAAAAGACCCTGCTCTATGTCGAAGGACTTGGCCGTCAGCTGGATCCACAGCTTAACCTCTGGGACACCGCTAAACCCTATCTGGAACAATGGGCTCGGCAGGAATACGGCCCGCGAGCCTTTATCAAGGAAATGCGCCGCCAGGTGCCGTTGTGGTGGAAGATGGGCCCACGCATGCCTATGCTCATTCACAACGTGCTGGAACAGGCCAGCAGCGGTAGCTTACAACTCTCACAGCCTCCTGATGAAAACCTGAAACAATTAAGAGAAGCAACACATCGCGGTCAAAAAAGATTATTCTACGCTATCGTCGGCAGTGCTCTGCTGATCAGTGCGGCATTGCTCGCGGCACTTGATGGCTACACACCGGTCATGGCTGGCCTTGCGCCATTGTCCAGCTGGGTACTGGGTGGACTTGGGGCGATATTGCTGTTTGTTTCGTGGCCTTCGGGGGAATGAAAGAAGTTTCATGTTTCAAGACCTCTATTAATTCATGAATAACCACCTTGAATCCAAAACCTGCCATCTCTGCGTTAAGAACCTTCGCAATAGCTAGTTATTTCGAAGTACACGGATGTACAAGTGCCGTGATGACAGGATGTCATGGAGCGGCCATGCGTTCCTTGCCTTAATATGACAGGTTTTGAATCACAATCCGGCATCCAGAATTAATAGAGGCACCCTTAAGTTTTATGATTTACGTAAATTGTACCCCGTAAAACTAAAGTACTTTAGCTATTCATATGTCATCAAACCTCGCAACCAGACACCCTCAGAAGAACATTTTCATCATGTCCCTGTTGCTACTGTCTACAATACTTTTGCTAGTTGGTATATTTGCCCCAATGATGACGCTGTCCAGGTTTGTCTGGATTGAAAACAGCTTTTCTCTATTTGCGGGCACAATACAGTTATACAAAGATGGCCAGTACCTGCTTTTTATCATCCTGTTTACTTTCAGCATACTATTACCTATTGCCAAGCTTATTTTATTATTCAGATTTTGGCATGCTGAATCCAGCAGCTGCCAGCAACTACAATATTTTATGAACTGGATTTCACATTATGGGAAATGGTCCATGCTTGATGTATTTATCGTTGCCCTGCTACTGGTAATCGTCAAACTGGGTGTGCTGGCGACTGTAGAAGTTCATTATGGAATCTACTTGTATGCGGGCGCTGGCCTGCTAATTATGGTATGCACAGCAATGATTAACAGTATTGCCAGGAAGGATATTGAAAGGAGCCTTAGGTCTTAGGTCTTTGGTCAAAATCCTTACGACGTATGACTTACAAGCTTCATTAGCGAAAGCATCATAGCAGTTCTATTTCTGGCGTCCCTTGTCAGGAAAACAGCACAGGTCAAAAGAATAATTCTTGAGCGTATTAATAAACTTTTTGACATATAGGATGTCGAAGCGTACAGATGCTAATGCGACTGAGTCTCATTGACCAGGTAGTCGGCATTTAATTTTAATGTGTATTCTTAAGGAATCATGACCATGAAAAGACATTACTTCATTAGTGATAGCCTGGATGTCCTGGATAACATCGAACAGCGACTGGAAAAGAGAGGCATCGTCCGATCGCAAATCCATGTTCTGAGTGGAGATGATGCCGGGGCGGAAAACCACGACCATCTTCACAAATAAACTACCCCGCAGCAAGCTGACGGGGTATTAAATGTAGGTGCGAATTCATTCGCACAGCGATGCCAATGTTTATGCACATTGTGCGAATGAATTCGCACCTACAGTTTTCGTGGCAAGCCACGGGGAATTATGCCCATAGGGATTAAAGTTTGATGTGGTACATGGAACGATGCTGGGTACAATTGCCGGTTTTGCTCTCGCCATTGTTATACTGGCGATCGGTGAATTGACTAATCTCACCGCCACCTATACATGGACACCGTTTATATTTCTGGCCTTTGTGCTGTTTGGCTTCAGTACATGGTTCGGTGGCTACCATGGCATTCAAATACCGTATAAAGACTTCAGAAGATTTGAGGATGCCTTATGTGAAAGCAAGCAGGTGTTTTTCGTTGAAATCGACCGGGATCAGGAGCGGGTTCTGAAAGAGGTCACCAGTAAACATCCCGGGTTAAAAAAAGCCGGCACCGGTACAACTACACCACGCCGGGTCGTCTATGGTCAGGATAAGACTGTGAATATTGCTACTCACACATTCCCCTGGTATCAATCGTCATTCTGGACGAAGCATAGCGCAGATCCGGAATCCAGATTTTATTATCAGTGACTTACTGGATTCCGGCATTCGAGGCTGCGTGAACATTTAAAAATCTAAGGGTTCTTGACGTAAGCATTGGGTCGCAAATAAAACCACCAGTTCAACACGAGACAGATTGCATAGAAAATCGCAAACCCGTAAAGGGCATATTCCGGTGTCGTGGCTTTGATTTGCTCACCAAATACCTTGGGTATAATAAAGGCACCATAAGCAGCAACGGCCGATGTCCAGCCCAGCACGGGCCCTGCCTGCTCTGCATTAAACACCATGGCGGTGGTTCTGAACGTTGAACCATTGCCTACACCCGTAGCAGCGAACAAGATAATAAATAAAGCAAAGAACGGCCAGAAATACTGTTCAGGAGTGGGTGACCTGTAGGCCGCCGCCATAAAATAGGCCACACCCAGGGCACAAATAATCATCACGATGGAGACGATCTGCGTGACCTTTGCACCCCCTACCTTATCTGCAATCTTGCCCCCCACTGGCCGGATCAAGGCCCCGATAAATGGACCCATCCAGGCATACATCAGGGCACTGGGCCCATTTGGATTTAATGCATCATGTACGAGTACGCCATCAGGGCCTGCTATGTGGGTGTACCCGAAGATTACCTTGATGGCCAGCGGAAAGGCCGCCGAATAACCGATGAACGAGCCGAAGGTCATGGTGTAGATCACTGTCATGGCCCATGTATGTTTATCCCCAAATATCTTATATTGTCGCTTCAGGTTTTGCTGTAATCCGCCCCGGGTGAGATAGAGCATCAGCAATACTGTCGCGGCAATAACCACGGGTAAGACTATCCACTTACTTAGCAATCCTATCCCTGTCGGAGGAGGCAAAAGCAGATACAGACCCGCAATGGCGGTTGCAAATGCGATTGCCAGCAACCCGGTGATTTTCGAAAACGCCTGGAGAGGCGTACCCGGGTGAGGGGTGACAGTTTCAGTCACGATGTTATTCATGCCAAACCAGCCCGCAAAGGCAAGCGGGATAAGCAATAACAGCCATACGAACCCCGCATTCTGAATATAGGTTTCAGTACCAGCAGGAATTTTTCCGATCAATGTGCCACTGCTATTTTCCAGGATCATCGATGTACCGCCAAATATTCCGACGGTCATCACCAACGGCACCAGGATCTGCATGGTAGTAACGCCAAAGTTCCCCAGCCCCGCATTGAGCCCCAAAGAGGTTCCCTGTACACGTTTCGGGAAGAAAAAACTAATATTTGACATGGAGGATGCGAAATTACCGCCACCAAAACCGGAAAGCAGGGCCAGTACCTGAAATATCCAAAGTGGGGTGTTTTTATCCTGTAACGCAATGCCCGCCCCAACGGCAGGAATCATCAACAAGGCCGTTGTAAAGAAAACCGTATTCCTCCCGCCGGCAATGCGGATAAAAAAGGTACTCGGAATTCTCAAGGTTGCGCCGGATAATCCGGCAATGGACATGAGGGTAAAAAGTTCAGCTTTTGAAAACTCAAAACCCAGATTGAGCATCTGCACGGTAATGATGCCCCACATAAGCCAAACTGCGAACCCGCATAGCAGGCTGGGGATAGAGATCCAGAGATTTCGCGTCGCTATCTTCTTTCCTGTTGATTCCCAGAAATCATTATCTTCGACTTCCCACTTTTTAATATCAGTCATAGTCTAATCAGCTCATAGTTATTTTATTTACTGCAGGCATATTTTACCCATCAAATCTTGCTATCGTCCCCTGGATGTTCCTTATGCTCCGTACGCACAATTACATTGTGCATCCAGAACAGGCAGGTAACCGAGAGGACCCATATAAACATCCAGGCGCTGGTCCACAGGCCCGTGTATTCTAATAAATATCCGAATATGATAGGGCTGAAAAACCCCCCCAGGCCCCCAAGTACACCTACCATGCCACCAACCACGCCGACCTCTTCGGGATAATAATCGGGGATAAGCCGATACACAGCGGCCTTACCCACCCCCCAGACACTCCCTAAGATGAGTACAAGGCCCGCAAAGATCCACACATTGGCCTGGAAATAAATCCGGGTAATACCTTTGGCAAGGAGTTCTTTGCGCTCGACCTTTTGGCCTACCTCTACAATAGGTTCCTGCCAGGTGGATTTGGTAGGAAAGACCACGATGTTATCATCCAGCCCTTCAAATGACTGGTCATTTTCCTTGAGGTGATATTCTTTATCATTAACAACAATATGATTTTTAGATACGGCAGTCACCGTTCCTGAAATCTTGTTCATAATTCCCCTGCCGGGGGAATAGATGTCCATTTTTGGTATAACCAACATAAAACTTATAGCAACGGACAGACCCAGCACCCAATACATCACTGCCCGGCCGCCCCACCTGTCGGACATCCAGCCACCTGCTGCACGAATAATTCCAGAGGGAAAACTAAACAGGGCCGCCAGAATGCCGGCCGTCACCAGTGGCAGATAGTAGACATTGACAAAATAAGGCACCAACCACTGGGAAAAGGCGACAAAGTTACCGAAGACCAGAAAATAATACAGACCATAACGCCACACCCTCATATGCTTTAATGGCTGTAGCATTTCTACCATATTTTTTCCATGAGAGGCGGGTTTTTTGTTATCGGCAAAGACAAGAAACAGAACACCCATAATGACCAGTATGATGGCATAATAAACGGGTAACTGACGCCAGCCCTCAATATTTGCGCCATTATCAGTAAAAGTGTTCAACAGCGTTGGCGCAAAAACCAGGGTCAGTGCTGCACCCGCATTGCCGGCACCAAAGATACCCAGGGCCGTGCCCTGATTTTTTCTCGGATACCAAACGGAAGTATAGGCAATGCCAATGGCAAAACTTACACCTGCCAGGCCAAAACCAAAACCAAGAATAGCAAATTCAACAAAACCATCCGCATAGGACAGCAAATACATAGGCACAGCGACTATGAAGAGCAATGCCGAATAAACAGGTTTACCACCAAATTTATCCGTCAACATACCTGCGGGAAGGCGGAAAATCGAACCCGTCAGAACCGGGATACCCAGCAACCAGCCGATTTCCACTGGACCCCAGTCATACACCTGGTTCGAAACAAGAAAAGTGACCAGGACGCCGTTCAGCATCCAGACCGCAAAACATATGGTAAATGCAGTGGTGCTTAGTAAAAGGGCCTTATGTGATTTGGCAGTAGCAACTTGTTCCACGGCGATACCTTTTTTACTATCACCCTAGTTATTCTTTGGTCGGGTAACCTGCCATGCCGTCTTGGGATTGCGAACCTGATCCTTGTCCCAATTCCACATAACAACCTGGTACCGACGCCCGATATAGTGAAAAGGTGCCACCAGAAAATGCATCAGGCGTGTGAAGGGGATTAATAGAAAAATCAGGAAGGCACCGACAATATGGAGCTTGATCACAACAGGCAGGGCACTGACTGCCTTGATCTGTGGATCAAACTTGAAAATAGACCATAAATAAGGCGAGAGATCAGCCGCAAACCACGACGATCCCCAGCGATAACCCAGTGCGATCCAGAGACCCAGGACAATTTGAGCCAGTAATAACACTTCGATGACGACATCCATACGATTAGTGACCATTTGCAATCTTGGATTAAGCCATCGTCTAACAACCAGAATCGACAACCCTAGCAATACGGATATACCAAAGGTAAAGCCTATCCCTTCATGCAGGATGAGGCGCTCAGGATTGCTGTTCCATCGCAACACATCTTCCGGAAGTAAAAAGACAAGCAAATGTCCGAGGAATATTATTATTATTCCAAAATGGAAAGGGACGATCCCCCAGAAAACCGTTTTCCCCTCAAGAAACTGCGAAGACATGCTCGAAACTGTAAACGCAGTCGATTTGTAGCGGTAGATTGTCCCGATGAAAAAAACGACTATAGCGATATATGGGAATGCAATAAACAGGAAATTATTTAATGAAGTCATCGTATTATCTCTCACTTATATTACAGGTGTCTGAAAAACAGGCACCTGATTGTTCAGCTTTTACTTCTATCTCATTTTCTTTTATTACGGATTGCAAAAAATCACTCGTCGGTTTCGACATAATCTTTTCGTTAAATGAAAAATCCTGCTTGAGTACTTCATACAATGCCTTTAGTGCATATTGATAAAGCGTAGTAACCTCCAGTTGTTTCGAAGGCGCTTCAATCAGGGTCTTAAAGTGTTTCTTGTAAGCCTCATTTTTCTTTTCAACACGTTCCGGAGCGAATTCATAGATCATCATTGAAAGCGCAGGCGCAATGATTTCCTGCACCAGTTCGTCAGTCAGCTCTTCATCTTTCAATTTTCCCATCAGCCGTAAAAGATTCGGGAGGTGGTCAGCCAGTTCGTGTCGGCAATCATTGTTTACCGCGAGGTGTTCCCGGTTCAGATTGGCCAGCAGCTCACCCCTTTTGTAGTCATCTCCAAAAAGGACGTAACCTACATCCAGGGTGGTGGCCGACTGGACATCAAATGTGCGGGTAAACAACTCCTGCATGGTTCTCAATTCCTTTTCGGGAAGGAGATCCAGGAACCTTTCAAGTTCGACAATCGCTTTCGGGTAACCCCCGTTTAGAAAATCGATTGTGTTCCTGACCTTTTGCGGATACTCAAGGTCAGGATATACAAACAAATCTGCCATTGAGTGATAGTGTGCTAATAACTTCACCTTACAACCCTCTCTTTGCAGTACCTTGCTTGAAACCAAATCCAGTACTTCCCTTTACGTCACCTGTATTTTCCACCATTTCGATGGCCTGTTCCCGATGCGCTGCTGGCACTACAAATCGATCATCAAACTTGGCAAGTGAGGTCAAATAATAAATCTCATCTGCAAGCTCTGGTGTAAGCCCTACATCATTCAATGCCTGTCTTGCTCTTTCTTCAGGTATATCTCCAACAGTTTTCCATCTCCGGTGTATTCTTACAGCCATTAACTTCTTGATGCGCAATTTGATCATTTCCGTGTCGCCCGCACTAAACAGGTTTGCCATGTACTGTATGGGGAAACGGGCCTGTTCGACAGTCCCCCAGAGTTCTTCGGTACTGGTATCGTAAAGCCAGTTATCCGGCCAGTATTTGGAAATATCACCCAGCTTTTCTGCCTGTTCAGAATTATCAACATTCGTTAGCGATGCCATGACAGGTAGCAATGGAGGCACGTAGAAAAGCATCGGCAGGGTTCGGAACTCGGCATGCAGCGGTAATGCCATTCCCCACTTTTTCACGAATTTATAAATAGGTGATTTTTGGGCTGCCTTGATCGTTGAGTCTGCGACGCCGTTCTTTTTCGCTGATGCAATGACTTCCTCGTCAAAGGGATCCATCAGCATGTCCAACTGCTTATCGATCAGTTTGTCTTTGTCCGCTGACGCAATCTCATGAATCTGGTCAGCGTCATACAACATGACACCCAGGTAACGGATACGCCCGACACAGGAGTGCATACAAGCAGGTGCGTAGCCTGCCTCAATGCGCGGGTAGCAAAGTATGCATTTTTCGGACTTCCCAGTATGCCAGTTGTAATACGCTTTTTTATAGGGGCAGGCAGTGACACACATGCGCCAGGCACGGCAGACTTTCTGGTTAATCAGGACAATACCGTCTTCTCCTCGCTTATATATCGCACCTGAAGGACAGGCCGCAACACAACCTGGATTCAAACAATGATTACAAATTCTGGGCAGATAGAAAAAGGCCATCTTCTCCAGTTGAAACATCGCCTGTTGCTCCGCAGGCGTAAGGTTCTTCATGTTGACATCATTCCTGGCGTAATCCGGCGTACCACTTAAATCATCATCCCAGTTTGGCCCCATCTTGATGTCCATGGGTTTACCGGTAATCAGGGAAACCGGACGGGCCGTTGGTTGATCTTCACTAGCAGGTGATTCAATCAGATCAAGATATTTGTAGGTGAAGGGTTCATAATAATCATCGATTACCGGCAGGTGGGGATTGTGAAAAATATTGCTCAGGCCCTTTTTCTTGCCCGCACCTTTTAATTTAATATCATTACCCTTCTTTTCCCAGCCGCCTTTATAGATATCCTGATCTTCCCATTTACCTGGATAACCGGTTCCCGGTTTGGTCTCTACATTGTTCCACCACATGTACTCGGCACCTTTACGGTCTGTCCAGATATTCTTGCAGGCAATCGAACAGGTATGACAGCCGATACATTTATCCAAATGAAACACCATCGAAATTTGTGATCGTATATCCATCTTTTTTTTCCTACATAAAATTTAATTTTAAGAATTTAAAAAACAACCTTATCCATCCTTTTCACTATCACATGTGTATCCCGTTGTGGTGCAATGGGACCCCAGTAATTAAAGTGATAGCTGAATTGACCGTAACCACCGGATAGATAATTGGGCTTCAGGTGAATTCGCGTTACGCTATTATGGCCACCTCCACGCCTGCCGCCACGAAGCTGGGACTTTGGTATACCTACCGTCCTTTCAGGTACGTGGTAGACAATGCATACGCCGCGAGGAATGCGCGCACTTACCACTGCCCGGGTACAATAAACACCGTGGTCGTTATGCACCTCGACCCAGTCATTATCCTGTATACCCATCTTTTCGGCATCAACCTCGCTCATCCAGCAAGGCTCACAACCGCGGGACAACGTCAGCATCCGCAGGTTTTCCATATAGGTTGAATGGATATGCCATTTGCCATGGGGAGTGAGATAGTTAAGCACCAGGGCATCGCCATTTTTCAGAGTTTCCTTCAGGTCTCCGTAAACCTCCGGCTTTGGCGCCGGTTTATAGGTTGGGAGATTCTCGCCATAGCCGATATACATCTCATGATCGAGATAAAAATGCTGACGCCCGGTCAATGTCCTCCACGGCACCAGCATGTCGTAGTTATAGGTATAGGCACAGTATGCCCTGCCATCGTTCATCAGGCCGGACCACAGGGGAGAGGTGTTATATCGCCTCGGCTGTGCCTGCAGATCCGCATAAGTGATCTTTACGTCCTCACTGCCTTTGCCCAGATGAACCAGATCCAGGCCGGTCTTCTTCTCCATATTTTCGTAGGCCCTGACCGTCAACTTTCCGTTTGTCAGAGTAGAAAGGTGGAGTACCGCATTGGCCGCCATCACATCTTCTTCAATGGATGGATAGATCTTGCCGTCCAGCTCCCGGGTTGGAAAATGGTTGGATTCAATCATCTCATCGTACTCGGCCTCACACATATAGTGATTGCCGTGCGCGCCCAGACCCTTGGCCCTGATATTGTCGCCGAGGGTGATGTACTTCTCGTAAAGCATCGTGTAGTCACGATCGACGATCGCAAGCTTGTGCATGGTCTTGCCGGGGATCGCCTCGCATTCACCCTTGTACCAGTCCTTGATCTCCGGCTGGGTTATCTCATCGGCGGTATCGTGGGCCAACGGGGCGGCAATGATGTCCTTCTGCGGTTCGGCCAGATGAGTCTTCGCCAGTTCGCTGGTCGCCTTTGCCAACTCTTTAAAAATATCCCAATCCGTCTTGGATTCCCACACAGGGGCGATCGCAGCCGACAAGGGATGGATGAAGGAATGCAAATCCGTACTGTTCAGATCCGCTTTTTCGTACCAGGAAGCCGCCGGCAGTACGATATCGGAATATAGCGCCGAAGAATCCATGCGGAAATTCAGATCCACTACCAGATCCATTTTTCCTACCGGAGCCACATCATGCCACTTCACTTCTTCGGTGTGATCGTCCGAATCCTTACCGATAACATTCGAATGCGTACCCAGGTAATGCTTCAGGCAATATTCATGGCCCTTCATGCTGCCGGTGATCGCATTGCCCCGCCAGATATACCAGACCCTGGGGTGGTTTTCCGGAGCCTCCGGGTCGGCAATTGAATATTCCAGCTCCCTCGATTTTAGTTTCTCCAGCACGGCCTTTTTTATGTCGTCGTCATTCTTCGCACCGGCTTTTATCGCATCCTTGCAAAGGTCTAGCGGATTGGCATTAAATTGTGGGTAGTAAGGCATCCAGCCGTTGCGTACCGATTTGAAAATCGTGTCTGCGGTATGCATACGGGTCATCTCGTTATCGGGCACTGTATTGTATCGGGAATACTGGCCATCATAACGGTACTGGCAGGTATTAATGTAATGCCATAGCGGCGCCTGCTGCAGCCGAACCGCATCGTGCCAGTCCTTGGCGAATGCAATCGAACCCCAGGAATCCGAGGGTGCGAGTTTTTCCTGCCCCACATAGTGGTTAAGTCCACCACCGTTACGACCGACACAACCACTTAGCATCAAGGCCATCGCCCCGGCACGATACATCAGATTGGCGTGGTACCAGTGATTGATACCGGCACCGATGATAATCATGCATTTGCCCTTGGTTATATTGGCGGTATTGGCCCATTCACGCGCAAACTGCAGGATCGTTTTGGAATCCACACCGGTAAATATTTCCTGCCAGGCTGGTGTATAGGATGCATCTTTGTCGGTATAGTCAGCGGGATAATCGCCTTTGAGACCGCGGCCAACCCCGTACTGGGCCATAATCAAGTCATAAACGGTGGTTACAACGGCGGTTCCTGACGTTGTTTTAACCTTCTTGACTGGCACACCCCTTAGTGATTTCTTATCGAGGCCCCATTCAATAAACTCGGTTTGCAGAACGTCATCATTATCGTTCAGGAATGTCAACGCAGGGTCATAAGGCTTATTATCTACTGTATTTTCGAGTTTCATGTTCCATTTGCCGGGCTCTTTATCCCAGCGATGGCCCATCGAGCCCTTGGGTACCACCAGGCGCCCGTCATTTTCGTCGCAACTGACGAATTTCCAGTCGCCATTACTGATATCTTTGAATTCCTGTAACTCTTTGGCACGCAGCAACCGACCCGGCTTATAGTGGTCGCCGTCTTTCTCCAGCTTCACCAGGAACGCACTATCGGTATATTTTTTGGAGTATTCAAGGAAATAGGGTGTCTGTTTGTCATGGTGGAATTCTTTCAGGATGACATGCGAGACCGCCATCCAGAGTGCACCATCACTACCGGCGTGCAGAGGAACCCACTGATCCGCATATTTACAGACCTGGGAGAAGTCGGGCGAGAACACCACCGCCTTGGTACCGTTGTGTCTGGATTCCGCAAAAAAGTGGCAATCCGGTGTGCGTGTCATGTTCAGACAGGCCCCCATGTCGGCGATCATCTTTGAGTTGTACCAGTCCGCGCTTTCACACACGTCCGTCTGCTCTCCCCAGATTTCGGGGAAGGCGGTCGGCAGATCGCAATACCAGTCGTAGAAACTGAGGTTGACGCCGCCGAACAGCTGCAGGAAGCGTCCGCCAGCTGCGTAACTCAACATGGACATAGCCGGGATCGGTGAAAAACCAAAGAGCCTGTCCGGTCCGTATTTTTTCGCCGTGTAGATGTTAGCGGCCGCCATCAGTTCAAGCACTTCATCCCAGCTGGCGCGCATGAAACCGCCCATGCCGCGTGCTTTTTGATATTTCCTGCGTTTTTCGGTATTGGCCTGCAAAGACTCCCACGCCAGCAATGGATCGCCACCCACCTTTTCTTTTTCTTCACGAAAGGCTTCAATCAGCGAGCTCCTGATCAATGGGTACTTAATGCGTAGCGGGCTATACAGATACCAGGAATAGGATATCCCTCTTTGACATCCCCGGGGTTCATATGGCGGCAGTGAATCTTCAAGCAACGGGTAATCCAGCTGTTGCGTTTCCCAAACAACGATTCCGTCCTTAACGTGAATCTGCCAGGAGCAGCCTCCGGTACAGTTCACACCATGCGTACTTCTGACAATACGATCGTGTTGGAAACGGTTCCTATAGAACTCTTCCCACTGTCGAGTTTCTGGTGAAATAATATTTTTTATCCAGCCCATGATATATACCCGTTCTTTTGGTTAAACTTGCTTAATCGCCATCCAAAGTTGTGAAACGATTTTTCTATTCAGATTTGACCTGCCGGTCGTAGATCTTCTGGTTTACCGAATCTTTTCTCCGTCGCAACCAGAGCAGGGAGTAAAATCCAAATAAAATGAATGCGCCTATTACACCACTGAGGAGAAGTCCCGTGCCGTAATCTCTTGGCTTTTGATAGGCCTGTTGTTCAGAGGCGCTCTCTAAAAAGGCAACCAGAGAAAATACTTCATTTTTTGTCAATGCCCTGTTCTTGTAAGCGGCCTCCATCACAGGAAAGGGCGCCTTACTCAGGATGGCCCGTACCCCGGTGCCACCCAATTCAGAAAATACAGTGGTTAATTCCTTTGCCAGAATGCCACCACCCATCACTGCATCATTTTTTACATCATGACAGGAGATACAGGTTGGTCCTGCGTTCTCAAAACGGATTTTACCCTGAAACAGATTGAGCCCATGGGTAATGTCCTCTTTGGTTGCGACCTTTTGGGGCTCCTTTGTAACCACTTGAGCTTCGCCTGCACCACTTGAGCCGGCTGCACTCGCCACTTTAATATATGCCAGTACTTCCTTGATTTGCTCATCGGGTATAAGGCCGGCTGGCATGGTGATTTTGTTGAATTTCTCATATATGGCGATGGCATCGGGATCACCGCTTGCAATCATTGATTGCGATGATTTTACAAATTTTTCAAGCCACGCCTGCGACCGCCTGTCAGTGACACCGGCCAAATCGGGGCCAACGATTCTGCCACCCCCGATAGAATGACATGCCGCACAAACACTTTGGAAAGCTTGTTCGCCCGTCTGCGCCTCTGCTACCGGCCCCATGAAAAGAACAATTGTAAAAACCGCTAAAGCACGAACCGGCCATACTTTGACCTGTGCTTTTGCGACTTCCCCTTCTGTTGGTTGCTCTATTGATGATTGCATTTGTCTCTCCGGCTAATCCTTCTGCTTCATTTTAGTGCCTGGCTCTAATTTCGTGGCATTCTTTAGTGGTTGTGTAGTCAACGGAGGCCCTGTCACTCCACTCACTCGACTTAAAAATTCGCGCATTTTCATCAAATCCTGAAAATACTCATCCTTTTCGCTCTGGACGTGTCGAATATGCCCGCGCCACGTCGTGCCCCCATTTTCTTCAGGCTCCAACCAGATGCGCGCGACGAAAGACTCCTTGATATGCTTCCCGATCATAGCGCCTGACCCAGGCCCACCCTCCGAACTAACAGTGTAAGTATATAATAGGTATGTATGTGTAACATTCGCTGGTGACACCTCGGTGACACAAGATAGATAGCGAGCGGCCTGGCAGGGTTCCGGTGGATCTGTCGCAGTTTGGCTGATGGGAGAAAGGGGGCCGGGATCTGTAAGAAACAGGGGAAAGATACGTTGCCGGTCTTAGCCGCTAGCCTGGGTGTTATCTCCCCCTATGAGAATTTTCTGATACAGGCGCTGTGTTTCGGGCAGGGGCTGGACGCCAAACTCCCGGGCTAGAACCTGGTGACAGTGGCGGTACTGAACCTGCGCCAAATCGGGACGGCCATCCTTCACCAGGTACTCCATCAGTATAAAATGGAAGTTCTCTCGGCAAGGATCGAAAACCAGGGCTTTGCGACAAATGTGTATTGCATCTGCATACTGGCCAAGTTCTACGTAGCATTCCGCTGTTCTGGCCAGCATCTCCAGATAAAGTTCATGCAGCCGCTCTCGCTCTTCGGCACACCAGTCCGAATACGTCTCTTCTTCCAGATAATCGCCCTGATATAGATGTCTTGCCTCATTGTAGCGGTCCAGGGCATCACTCCATTGCTCTAGTTGTTGTAGCGCCTGTCCCTCGACGACAAACCGTTCAAAGACGTCCGTGTCCACCCAGATCACATCGCGTCTGAGCAGGTAGGCATTATCGATCGTTTTCACGGCCTCATCGCTTACGCCATTTGCGCGCAACTCTTGCCGTAGACAATACATAGTTACTTTGAGGCGGCCCCAACCCTGCTTTTCATCGACGTCGGGCCACAGACAGTCGATCAGACGTTCGCGATGTACGGGGTGATCGAGTTGGGTGACCAGGTATTTCAGCAGCGTCACGGCGTGTTTGCGTTTCCACTTACCGATATCAATGCTATGTCCGCCCGCCACAATGCCGAAACCACCGAGGGTAAATACCTGCAGTGTATGATGTTGTGGCACTGGGGCTACGATCGCCTCATCCCGTAGGAAAATGATGGCCAGGATTTTGTCACCATACAGACGGCGGGCCCGTTCCGACATGGCAACAGAGGAGATGCTGGCCATAACCCATTTACCGCTCTGGTGTCGCAAACGGCAACTGGGTACATTGTAAGGTATGCAGTTCCGGAAAGACCGCAGGACGTCACAATCGGGATGGCAGAGAGGCTCGCCGCCGGGCAGAGTGGCCTGCAGCACATTGCAACACCGCTGGCCAATCGCCTCGGATGGATTGTAGCCGAGCATCTGTTGTGCCCCGACGTTCCAGGCCACAACCCTGTCATCGACGTCGATGGCTAAGGCGGCGTCGGAGGCAAATTCAACTAAATCAGTGGCATGAGTAATCACTTCATCTGATCCTGAAAATTCCATTTGGTCTTCTACATACTAGATGATAGCCCACTTAACTAAAATACATCAATAATATTTAAGGGCACCTCTATTAATTCTGGATAATTCAGATTGGATTCAAAAGCTGTCAGATCAAGGCAAGAAACGCACGTAATAGCTAGCTATTGCGAAGGTTCTTAACGCAGAGATGACAGGTTTTGGAGTCAAGATGATTATTCATGAATTAATAGAGGTGCCCCTAACCTGTACTCCAGGCCCTCGGATGTCTCATCCCCGCAATTTTACAGGCCTGCTTCACATACCCATAGGGAAATATCTTGAAGAGATAATTCCTTGCTTTTTTGCCATAACCCAGTTCTTCTGCGATAAATTTTGCAACATAACGTGTACCGGGCGCTATTTTCTGATCATCAAAATAATTACGCATACAGGTTATTATTTCCCAATACTCATCATTGAGTTCAATACCTTCGCCCTGTGCCAGATGTTCACATATCTCTCTGCTCCAGTCGTCGGGATCAATCAGGTAGCCCTCTTCATCCGTGGGGATGGTTATTTCGCCTACTTTTAATGGCATACAGAAATACTCCTTTCTTAATACATTGCATACAGCTTATAGATATCCTAAAGAAGATTCACAATATATTAATTGATCCATATCAATTAATAACAAAAAAAATAGAGCAACCGTACCCTCTCTGAACAGGACAAACTGATTACCTGTCTGGAGGGTTGCCGGAATGACTAGTGGGTAATTATTCAGATGCTTCTTTCATTTCACTTCCAGCTGGTAATCGCTTTCAGGGCACCTCTATTAATTCTGGATAATTCAGATTGGATTCAAAAGTTGTCAGATCAAGGCAAGAAACGCAGGTAATAGCTAGGGAACCTCTGATTAATTCTGGACGAAGTAGATTGCGATCTAAAATATTCAGGTTTGAGGCGTAAATCGCACGTAATAGCTAGCTATTGCGAAGGTTTGCAACGAAAAAACTGGATATTTTAGGCGTAAGATACGAGTTCATGAATTGATCAGAGGTTCCCTAGCTATTGCGAAGGTTCTTAACGCAGAGATGGCAGGTTGGAACCCCAGGCAAACAGACAATCTGTAGTTCAAAATCTTCGTAACATCCCGGAGGGCCATCCGAACCAAATGAACGCTTGTAGCCGGATACCGCAGAAGCCATACACAGCGGGGTATTTCCGTCGTAATTGTTGGTACCGATGAAGCCCCGAGTAAGTTTACCCAGGGTATAAAACTCTTCCGTCAGCATTAGCGACCCCTCGAGAAGCCACCGGCTTACCGTCCGTCCTCATTTAAGCCAACTTCAATTGAACAACCAGTGGAACAGTAACCACATACAGCATATTTCCACTCAACCACGCCCTTGTCAGCGATCTTGATCGGGTTCTTTTGTGTGCGTCCAAATAGCATTTTATACTGTCATTCCGTCTCAGCTTCACAATCATTTTGCTGCTGCAATGACAGAAACACTTTTTCACCTTCTATCTTTATCGGATACGTCGGTGTGCAACCTTCATCGGGTGCAACCGCTTCACCATTATTCAGACCCAAACACCAGTTGTGCATCGGACAGGTTACGGTCTTTCCGTAGACTATCCCTTCTGACAACGGACCACCTTTGTGGGGGCAACGATTTAACAGGGCAAAGACTTCATTGTCCGAATTACGAAAAATGGCAATGTCCCCTTCTGCTCGCTTGACCACACGTGATCCCAATTTTGGAATATCTTCAATCTTGCCAATTTCAAGCCAGTCATTACTTTCTGAGACAACTGCATTCATATTCATACTCCTAACGATTTCAACGGTGTGAATTCATGTGCATATTCACCCTTCGCACGTGCTTTCCACGGATCGTTCTGGGCAATCTTCTGTGACACAAGGAATCGTTTATGTAAGGCTTTACGACCGACTTCATCATCAAGAATACGTTCTTTTACATAACTCAGCCCAACGCGTCCCAACCAGGGGGCGGTACGTTCCAGATAGTGCGCTTCCTCGCGGTATACCTGGATGAATGCAGCGGCATATTCCTCCACTTCCTCTGCTGTCCTCACACGACAGAGCATGTCGGTCGCGCGTACTTTAACACCACCGTTCCCTCCGATGTGTAGCTCCCAACCAGACTCAATTGCTACCACACCAAAGTCTTTAATCGTTGCTTCTGCACAGTTGCGCGGACAACCGGAGACGCCCATTTTAAATTTGTGTGGCATCCAGGATCCCCAGCTCAACTTTTCCAGATCAATACCCATCTGAGTTGAGTCCTGAGTACCAAAGCGGCACCAGGTTGAGCCCACACAGGTTTTAACGGTACGTAGTGCCTTACCGTAAGCATGACCGGATACCAGTCCACGTTCACTTAAGAAATCCCAAATCTCAGGCAGTTCTTCTTTTTTGATACCGAGCAGGTTGATACGCTGACCACCAGTAATATGCACTTCACCGGCATCAAATTTATCAGCGGCGTCGGCAATTGCACGTAACTCATCAGGGGTAGTCTTGCCGCCCCAGATACGGGGGATCACCGAGAAAGTACCGTCTTTCTGAATATTTCCGTGCGCACGCTCGTTGATGAAACGTGATTGTGGGTCATCTACCGCTTCTTCAGGCCAGCTTGAAATCAGGTAATAATTCAGTGCCGGACGGCAGACATGGCAACCATCTGAATTTCGCCATTCCATGTAGTCAAATACCATTTTCATGGAGGTCAGCTTCTGATCGCGTATGGCTGCACGAACCTGATCATGCGTGAAATCAGTACACTTGCACACCGGTTTACATTCAGGTGTGGTGTAGTTGCCACCCAGCGTGCTTTCAAGCAATTGTTCAACCAGTCCAGCACAGGACCCGCATGACGCCGCTGCCTTGGTATGTGCTTTGACATCGTCCAGTGTAAACAGGCCCTTGGAGGTGATGGCAGCAACAATCTCACCTTTGGTGATGCCGTTACAGTCACAGACCTGCGCATTATCACTCATGGCCATTGCAACATTCTGCCCACCATGCCCGGAATTGCCGAGATGCGCCTGGCCAAATAGTAGTTGCTGACGGATATCGGTAATAT
Source organism: bacterium BMS3Abin11 (assembly GCA_002897635.1). NCBI lineage: Bacteria > bacterium BMS3Abin11. The sequence continues at coordinate 32,882 of BDTD01000015.1, forward strand.
CGGTAGCTTCACGCATCAACTGAAAGAACCAGGCACCATCGACGGTATCACCATATAGCACTGCTCCTTCCAGCTTGTTATCTCGTAAAACCAGACGCTTGTAAATTCCTGCTTTGGGATCCTGGAAGATGATATCTTCTGTATCTTCATCACCGTTAAAGTTTCCGGCAGAAAATAGATCTATACCAGTCACTTTCAACTTTGTAGAGGTAACTGAACCTTCGTAACGACCATAACCCAGCGTTGCCAAATGGTTAGCACAGACTTTGGCCTGCTCAAACAATGGTGCAACCAGACCATAGGTATTCCCACGATGCTGTACACATTCTCCAACCGCATAAATACGCGGGTCAAACGTCTGCATAGTGTCGGATACAACCAGTCCACGCTCACAATACAGCCCTGCTTTTTTTGCCAGCTCAATATTGGGCCGTATGCCCACAGCCATTACGACCAGATCAGCATCAAGCTCACTGCCATCAGCAAACTTAACTTTTTCCACTCGTTGATCGCCGACGATCTCGGCAGTCTGCACTTCCATAAGAAAGTTCAAACCCTTCTCTATCAGGGAAGTTTTCAGCAAATCTGAAGCTGGTGCATCCAGCTGGCGCTCCATCAGGTTTTCAAGCAGATGGACTACGGTGACGTCCATACCCTGGATCATCAGGCCGTTGGCAGCTTCCAGCCCCAATAAGCCACCACCAATAACAATCGCCTTTTTATGGTCCTTTGAGGATTGAATCATAGTATCCACATCAGCGATATCACGGAAACCAATGACGCCGTCCAGATCATGGCCCGGGACAGGAATAATGAATGGGTTGGAACCGGTAGCAATCAACAGACGATCGTATTTGAATTCATCACCTGCCTCAGTTTTGACACTATGTTTTACGCGATCAATTTCGCAGACTACTGAACCGGTATGCAGTTCGATATTGTTTTCAGCATACCATTCGCGACTATTCAGGATGATATCATCAATGGTCTTCTCGCCCGCCAGTACCGGCGACAACAGGATTCGGTTGTAATTGGGGTAAGGCTCAGCCCCAAACACGGTAATATCGTACATCTCCGGTTCCAGCTTCAGTAGCTCTTCCAGGGTTCGCATACCGGCCATGCCGTTGCCGATCAATATGAGCTTTTCTTTCATTATCCTATCCCGTCATTCGTTCATTTAGAGGATTCAACATAAGAATATAAGCAAACACTATGCCATAAATAATTACTTACGCTATTTCAGTTACTTGTGAAGGTATACATATCTGCTTATGCACTAGGCTAAGGCATACCTTTTGACAATGCACTGAAACAATGCATTCGTTCTGGAACGCGATAAAACACCTATTAATTTTGTGGGAGGCGCACCCCGCGATGAGGGTTAGGAAGAAAGGAGGAAAGGGGAAAGGGGAAAGGGAAAAGATTAATCTTTTACCTGATTTAAATTCGATGCGAGAGCGCCTCACACAACACAATATAAAGATATATAATTCATACCTATGTCTGGGTAGTATTTATTCTTTCCCCTACATTGTCTCATACACTAGTATATGCGGCAGTCACAAATGAGCTTTCAAGGATACAGATAGATGACAAAACATATAGGAATACTTACAGCTGGCGGCGATTGCCCCGGCCTTAACGCTGCTATTCGCGGCGTCGGAAAAGCAGCACAAAGCAGCTATGACATGCGCATCATTGGCTTTCGTGACGGCTTTCGCGGCCTGATGGAAAACAGAACGGTCAGTCTGGAAGGCGATGTGCTGTCGGGTATTCTCACCATCGGCGGCACCATCCTTAGCACCTCGCGGGACAAGCCGCACAAAATGAAGGTCGGTGGCAAGATACTGGATATGACCGATACCATAGTCGAGAACTACGGAGCCAATCACCTTGATGCCCTGATCTGTATCGGTGGTGGCGGCACACAGAAGAACGCCCTGCTGTTGATGAAAAAAGGCCTGAATATCATCACCATGCCCAAAACCATTGATAATGATGTTGCGTTGACGGATACCACTTTTGGCTTTGATACTGCACTGGGTATTGCTACCGAATCTATTGACCGACTGCACAGCACGGCTCACAGCCATCACCGGATTATAGTGGTAGAGATTATGGGACACCGTGCCGGCTGGCTTGCATTGGGCTCGGGTATCGCCGGTGGTGCGGATGTTATCTTATTGCCCGAAATACCGTATCAATTGGAAGCGGTTGCTGAAGCAATCACACAACGCGTAAAAAATGGCAAGAAATTCAGCATAGTCGCTGTAGCAGAAGGCGCCATGTCTACAGAAGAAGCTATTCGTATCAGCGGTTTCAATCGACGGATTACTGATGCTGAAACGGTGGATGATAAAAAAACCCGCAAACAGGCCAAACAGGAATTACGCGAACACGAGTCAACCCGAAGTGAACACACACTTTTGCTGGCACGACAACTGGAGCAACTAACCGGACTTGAATCACGCCCCAGTATTCTTGGTCATCTGCAACGCGGCGGCACGCCTTCTGCAGCCGATCGACTGCTTGCGACACGACTGGGTACGGCCTGTGCAGGATTTATTAATGACGGGGTCAGCGGCGTCATGGTTGCTGCGCACGGAGACAATGCTGTACCCGTTCCCTTGGAAGATGTTGCTGGAAACATAAAACTGGTGCCTGCTGATCATCCCTGGATAGAAAGCGCCCGGCGTGTGGGCGTTTCTCTTGGGGATTGATTGTAATGAATAGAAATTTAAGCAAACCTGCTTATTTACTGTCCTGTAGGAGTGTATAGAGGCCCACATAGCCCGCACTAATAACGTGCATAACCCCTACCCTCCTGCACATGTAAAGTGCATGCAGCACACCAATCTATATAACTTTCTGCTAATACTTAGCCAAAAAGATCATTGGCACACGTCTTGCATTAACCCCACTATATAATCTATTTTTTGGGTATTTTAATGTTAGAGTCAAAAATCAAGTTATTCTCATTTAGTGGTAAGACTCGAACCCTTCATTTGACCTGGTTCGCCTTTTTCCTCAGCTTCATGGTCTGGTTTAACCATGCGCCATTGATGGCCTCAATCAAGGAAGCCTTCGACCTGACTGATCAGGAAGTAAAGGCATTGCTTATTATTAATGTCGCACTGACCATCCCTGCACGCATCATTATTGGTGCATTGGTCGACAAAGTAGGCCCACGGATTATGTTTTCCAGCCTGCTGTTTATCTCCAGCTTCCTGGCTTTCTTCTTTGCCCTTGCCGATTCCTACCAGATGTTACTGGCTTCCCGCCTCATGCTTGGCTTCGTTGGAGCAGGCTTTGTTATTGGCATACGCATGATTGGCGAGTGGTTCCCAGCCCGCCAGGTTGGGCTGGCTGAAGGCATCTATGGCGGATGGGGTAACTTTGGTTCTGCTGCTGCAGCCATAACATTACCTACGGTCGCTCTTATATATGGCGGTGAAAATGGCTGGCGTTATGCTATTGCAACAACCGGTGTCATCACACTGATCTATTCTTTTGTCTACTACAAACTGGCACGTAATACCCCCAAAGGTTCAACCTATTTCAAGCCCAAAAAGAGTGCTGCGATGGAAGTCACCAGCAGAGGAGATTTTTTCTTCTACCTGGTGATGAACATCCCTATGTATGCAGCATTGTCGGCACTGACATGGAAACTGGGTCCAGACAATCTGAACATTTTTCCCGGAGCTATAGCAATCGGCATCTACTATAGTCTGCTTGCGTTATACCTCTATCAGGCCTGGCATATCTGGCAGGTCAATGGCCATGTATTCACAGAAGACGTACCTGAAATCCATCGCTACAAGTTCAAGCAAGTAGCTATTCTGGACATGGCTTATATGGTGACATTTGGCTCAGAACTGGCTGTTGTCTCTATGCTACCCCTGTTTTTCATGGATACCTTTGAGATATCTCAGGTAACAGCTGGCCTGCTAGCCTCTGGATTCGCCTTCATGAACCTGGTTGCCCGCCCTGGTGGTGGCTTTTTCAGTGATAAATTTGGGCGCAGAAAAAGTCTTACCATATTGATTACCGGGCTTGCCGTGGGTTATTTTATGCTTGCTAACATTGGCTCAGACTGGCCACTGGTACTGGCTGTAGCCGCCACAATGGCCTGCTCCTTTTTCGTACAGGCAGGTGAAGGTGCGGTTTTTGCAATCGTGCCACTGGTCAAACGCCGCATGACGGGTCAGATTGCAGGTATGGCGGGTGCTTATGGAAATGTTGGTGCCGTTGTTTTTCTCACTGTCTTTTCTTTTGTTTCACCACAGGTATTCTTCATGGTTATTGGTGCCTCTGCACTAGTAGTACTGTTTGCCGTCCAGTTTCTGGATGAACCTGAAGGCCAAACTACTGAGGTGCTTGAAGACGGCACGGTGCAGATGATTGATGTAGGATAGGGTTTACGGTTTACGGTTTACGACAAAAGACTGAGGATTAAATTGAAACATGTCCGCAGAACCATCAATAAAAATCTCTGCATTCCTTCGTGTTTTGTGTAGTAATTCTTTCATCTGATGGCAGGAAAACTCGATATAGACTATGCCATTGTTACTGAAAAAGGTGACAAGAATGAGAATGCAGATGCTGCTGATGCCTGCATACCTGAAGGCGAGCTGATCTATAGCAAGGGCATAGCGGCTGCTATTGCCGATGGTATGAGCAGTTCTGAAGGCGGCAAGGAGGCCAGTCAGGTCAGTGTTACCGGTTTCCTGACAGACTATTTCAGCACACCGGAATCCTGGACGGTAAAAACATCTGTGCAGCGTGTACTCGGCGCATTGAACCGCTGGCTCTATTCACAGGGCCAGGTCAAACACGATTCCGCACGCGGCATGGTCACTACTTTTAGTGGCATGGTACTTAAATCTTCTACGGCGCACATATTTCATGTTGGTGATTCACGTATCTATCGATTTCGAAATGGTGAACTGGAACTGCTAACGCGGGATCATCGTGTATGGGTTTCAAAAGAGAGAGATTTTCTTTCCCGCGCTATGGGTATAGACCCCAGCATTGATATTGATTATCGCTCTTTAGATGCTGAGCAAAATGATATTTTTCTCTTTACTACCGATGGCATCACCGGTCATGTCACCGATCACCGCATGCAGGAACTGCTAGCAGATCATGGTAATAATCTACAGGCCTGCGCATCAAAGTTACTCGAAGAGTCCTTGCACAATGGTAGCACCGACAATGTTACCTGCCAGCTGATACGCGTACTGTCAGTACCGCGGGAGACCGAAGACGATATATATCAAAAGATCAACGAACTGCCTTTTCCACCCGACCTTAGCCCAGGCGTGAAAATTGATGGGTATGAAATACTAAGAGAACTGCATGCTTCACGCCGCAGTGAAGTATTTCTTGCTACAGATAGTCAAACCGGAGAAAAAGTTATTCTCAAAACACCTTCTATTAACTATCGAGATGACCCGGAATTTCTTGATAGTTTTCTGCATGAAGAATGGGTGGGACGCCGCATAAAGAATATCCATGTATTAAAAACACTTGAACCGAAACATCGACATTTTCTCTACAACATTTCGGAATATGTCGAAGGCCAGTCATTGCGCCAATGGATCGATGATCATCCTCAAACGCATATCAACACCGCCAGAGAATATTTAATGCAGATTGCCGATGGTCTGCGTGCCTTTCACCGTCTTGAGATGGTTCATCAGGATCTGAAACCAGAGAACATCCTGATCGACAACAATGGCACCTTAAAGATCATTGATTTTGGTTCAACCCGTGTTGCCGGTGCTTCAGAAATCTGCAGCAAGCTGGATAAGAATATCCCGCTTGGAACAATAAACTACACAGCACCGGAATGCATAACTGGTTCCAACTGCAGCAATCGTTCAGATATATTTTCTTTTGGCGTTATCGCCTATGAATTATTAACAGGAAAGTTACCCTATGGTGACAATGATAAGCCAATACCGGCGAATAAACTGAAGTACATTTCCTGCCGTAAGTATAACGATCAACTAGCCACATGGGTCGATGGTGCACTACGCAAGGCTGTAAATCCCGACCCCAGAAATCGCTATAAAACAATGACTGAATTCCTGCGCGACCTCACCCAGCCAAATGAGAGATTTGATGCATCGACTTCACAGCCATTACTGGAGCGCAATCCATTATTGTTCTGGAAAAGTTTATCTGGTCTGCTAGTAGTAGCCTGTCTTTATCTGCTTTTTCTGCTTGCAAGAAGTTAGGGGAAATATAAAAAATGAACGCCATGTATTATTTTTCTCGGTAAGCAAAATAAACAACTCCACTACAAGCTGCGGAGCATTTGTCGAAAACCAGTCTGAACCGCAAAGAGATTAATAGGACTTAGGCTGCAGGAAGAACGAGACGCGCACGAACCCCGCCAATAGATGATTCTTCCAGTTGAAGTGAGCCACGGTACAACTCGGCAATGTCTCGTACGATATCTAGCCCAAGACCACTGCCGGGGACTTCTTCATCAAGACGATGCCCCCTTTCAATAACTATATGGCGGAGTGATTCAGGAATCCCATTTCCATCATCTTCTACAATTATAATTAAACGGTCATCAGTACATTGGGCAATGATATCGACCTTGCTGCGTGCCCATTTACAGGCATTATCTATAAGATTACCCAGCATCTCTTCGAGGTCCTCTGCCTCACCATGGAACCAGCAATTAGCAGGGATGACATGGCTTAATTCAATATGCCGTTCACGGTAGAGTTGCTTCATGCTGAAAACAAGATCCTTAATAATCATCCCTACATCTGCACGTGCGCCAAGCACACCAGCGGTGCCTGCTATTCGTGCCCGGGACAGATATCTGTCTATACTTGACGCCATAGCATCAGTCTGCCGCTTGATGATGAGGCTCTTCTCCTCTTCCATGTTTCTGCTCTCGTTGCGAATGACGGTCAATGGATTTTTCAGCGCATGGGCAAGATTTGCTGCATGTGTTCTGGCTCGGTTCAGCAAGGATATATTGTGATCCAGCAGGGCATTCAGTTCGTTGACCACCGGTTGCACTTCCTCGGGAAAGCTTTGCGGTAATCGCTCAGTCTTACCCTGGCGAATATCAGCCAGTGCCTGTTTCAATGTCTGTAGCGGTCGCAGACCGAAGCGCACCTGAAACCATACCGCCAGCAAAAGACCTAATCCCAGCACAAACAGCGTAATGGCTACCTGAATTGAAAATGCACGAACATCCTGTTCGATATCGGAAACAGGGCCGGCCACTATGAACAGCAAAGGACTTTTTGATTTTGGGTATATTATTTTTTGTACCAGTGCCTGCAATGGTTTGTCTTCAGGGCCTGTAAGCTTTTGTAAGCGAGGAACAGCCCCTTCTGCTGGTTCCATTACAGGCAGACTGTCTCTCCACAGCGAATCCGAACGGGAAACTGTGGCATCCGATTGACGGATCTCCCAGTACCAGCCTGAGTAGGGGCGATTGAAGCGTGGATCTGCTGGGCGCCAGTTCATCTGAAATGTCCCCTTAGCAGAAACATCACTCGCAGCGACCAGCTCATCCAGCTGTCCCTCTAACGAGCCTTCAAAACGTTTTTCAATATATCCTCGAAACAGCAATACCAGCAGCAGTGCGGAAACTGCCAGAGCTGAGGCGACCCAGATAAACGAGGTCGCAATCAGTCGCAGTGTCAGTGAGTTACGCATCTCCCCTCGGCACCACCAACTGATAACCCAGCCCCCTATGCGTTTTAATCAACTCAGCTCCGACTTTTTTACGCAGGCGATTTATCAGCACTTCAATGACATTCGAGTCACGATCAAAATCCTGTTCATAAAGGTGTTCCGTCAGTTCAGTCTTGGAGACAATCCGCTCCGGATTCTGCATCAGGTGTGCAAGAGTCCGAAATTCAAGTGCGGTCAGCTCGACAGGGCGGCCAGCCACCGTTAATCGTGCGGCACTGATATCAAGAGCGAGTGGCCCAGCCTCAATTACCGGGCTGGCATGTCCTGCTGACCGACGAATTAATGCCTCCACACGTGCCAGCATTTCTTCCAGCTCAAAGGGCTTGGCCAGGTAGTCATCCGCACCTGCCCGCAGCCCCGCCACTTTTTCACGCCATGTATTACGCGCTGTCAAAATAAGAACCGGCATATCGCGCCCCGTTCTTCGCCATTGTTGCAATACACTCAGACCATCACGTTTTGGCAAGCCGATATCCAGCAACACGACATCATAGGACTCAGTGTCACCGAGGAACTGACCTTCCTCACCATCATGAGCAATATCGACGACATACATAGCGCGACGCAAGGTGTCGGCTACCTGCCTGGCAACATCAATATCATCTTCAATAACTAGTGCTCTCATTTCAAATTCAGTTTTCAGTTTTCACTAAATCCAGTGTGATGGCATCGTATACAAGTTCATAGACCTTTCCACTGCGGGTCAGTAATTTGACTTCATAGACCCATATTTTTTTTCCATTGATGTCGTCCTGCTCCATTTCCACTTCAAGAATTTTTCCCTGATGTGTTTTATTCACCGTTGCAAGTAGATCTTTGAGTGATGCAACCTCATTCGGCATCTGCATGTTACTTATACCATCAGCTAGCGCCAGCGGCGCACCAGATATCAGCGTTGTCGATAACAGCATCACGAGAAAAACAGCTCTTATTAAGAGTATAAATTTCAAAACAACACCTTTAAGGGGTAATCGAGTATTCATTCTTTCAAACTGAACCTTAACCTTAGCTTAAATTTCCCTTAAGCATCCCTTCAGGCAGCGTTGTGTAAACTTACTACCAGGCTGATAAGAGATCCGGAGGAATAACCATGAAACAGCAAAACACTATCAAAGTTTGGGATCCTTTTGTGCGAATTTTCCACTGGGGACTAGTGCTTGCCTTTACTGTGGCCTACCTTACCGAAGAGGATGTTCTTTCTGTACATATTTTGGCAGGCTACGTTATTCTGGGGCTGTTGTCATTGCGCCTGGTGTGGGGGTTTATCGGTCCACGCTATGCAAGATTCTCAGATTTCACCTACTCACCATCCAGTATTCGCAACTTCCTCAAGGATACCCTGAATTTTCGTGCCAAACGTTATCTTGGTCACAATCCTGCGGGTGGGGCAATGATACTTTTACTCATCGCCAGTCTGTTACTAACCTCATTCACTGGATTGCTTCTCTATGCGGTGGCCGAACAGGCAGGCCCACTTGCCGGGATGATTACAATTACCAGCGAATTCATGCGAGAAGCACTGGAAGAAACTCATGAGCTCTTTGCCAACTTCACTCTCTTTCTGGTCTTCATACATGTCACTGGCGTCATCATAGAGAGCTTCATGCATCGTGAAAATCTCGCCAGGGCAATGGTTACTGGCAACAAGCGCGCACTCAACGCCAATGAGGTAAATTAATCATGAAGAAGATATTTCCATGTCTGATTATGGCTACTATTACGGCACTACCGATTCGTGCACTACAAAATACTTCAACTGGCCTACAGGAATTTTCAGCAAAGCGCGGCAAGAATTTGTGGACAGCCACGTAGCTGTGCATGTTGTCATACAAGCAACCCTCGCCAGGTTGGCAAGTATTTTAATGAGCACGAAATAGTTATTAAGGGGTTTGGACATTGGGAGAATTAAGGAATCAGTTTACGGTTTACATAAATCGTAATACATAAAACGTAACACTATTAAAGGCTTTTCTGATTAACGTTGAAGACCTTGCTCCACCTTTTGCCGGGTTCCTGTTCCAGCAAGCAGCTGAATTAATTCTAAACTAAAATCCATTGCCGTGCCGGGTCCTCTTGAAGTAATGACATTACCATCTATGACTGTATTCATACCCGTATGATGCATCCCTTCGGTAGCGACATCTGACAGGGCGCCGGGAAATGAGGTAACTTCTTTATTTTTCAGCAAGCCCGCAGTAGCCAGCACTTTCGGTGCCGCACAGATCGCCGCGATGTATCGCCCGTCATTTGCCATCTGCTTGAGAAGATCATGAATTCGACTATCATTATTGAGGTTATCTGCACCGGGCAGACCACCCGGCAGCACTATCATATCGTAGTCTGAAGCTGAGCTCGTATCGAGGATTTCATCTGGCAGGATACGTGTACCTCGACTACCCGTAATAGCTCCGTCAGCAAGACCGGCAACGGTTACGCTGATATTAGCCCTGCGCAATAAATCAATAATAGTAACGGCTTCAAGCTCTTCAAAGCCTGCAGCCAGGGGTACCAGTACCTTTTTCATGCTGCCTCTGCTACAGTTTATTTATACTGCTCTACAATATTGACACCCTTCAGCAGGTTCAGTGCTTCATTTAACTGATAGTCGTCTTTCTTGCTTTTTTTATTGTCACCTTCTTTATCATTATTCTTGTTTTTTTCTGAGCTGTTAGCTTTATCAGACTTTTTGTTTTTCTTCTTAGCACTGCCATTTTCAAGGTGGTCGCGCAAATCCGCTTCTCGTAAACGTTGTACCTTGCTTTCTTCCGCCTTACTGACTTTCAGTTGCTCTACTATAATATCAGGTTCAATACCTTCGGCCTGTATTGAGCGGCCCGATGGTGTGTAATAGCGTGCTGTTGTGATCTTGAGTGCAGCACCATTACTCATCGGCATGATGGTTTGTACAGAGCCTTTACCAAATGTTTTGGTGCCCATAATGATGGCACGATGGTGATCCTGCAGGGCGCCTGCAACAATTTCTGAGGCCGATGCAGAGCCGCCATTCACCAGTACAACTATTGGCGATCCTTTAAGAAGATCATTGGGTGAAGCATTAAATGTTAATAACGAATCTTTTACTCGTCCTTCGGTATAGACGATTTTACCTTTGCTGACGAAGGCATCTGCAACAGACACCGAGGCATTCAACACGCCGCCCGGATTGTTACGCAGGTCAAGCACCAGCCCCTTCAAACTTCCACCGTTCTCTTTCTTAAGTTCGGAGAGTTTCTTGCGCATGCTAGTTCCGGTAGCAGACTGAAACTGACTGATGCGGATGTAGCCATAACCGGGCTCCAGAGTTCTACCACGAACACTCTTAATGCGAATAATGTCGCGTTTTATTTTGATCTTTAGCGGGCCTTCTTCACCTTCACGAACTATCGTCAGCATAATGCTTGTACCGGGTTTACCGCGCATAATCTTGACTGCTTCGTTCAGCGTCATACCCTTGACCGGGGTATCATCAAGGCGAACGATGACATCACCGGCATTAACACCGGCGCGTTCTGCAGGGGTATCATCTATAGGTGAGATGACCTTGACGAAGCCATTCTCCATAGTGACCTCAATACCCAGTCCGCCAAATCTTCCATCTGTGCCAATGCGCATTTCCTTGAATTCTTCGCGATTAAGATATGAAGAATGTGGATCCAGACCTGACAACATCCCCTTTATGGCATATTCCAGCAAATCCTTGTCATTGACTGGTTCGACATAATCAGATTTCACCCTGCCGAATACCTCGGTAAATGCCCGCAGTTCTTCCAGGGGTAAAGGGGATGCGGCAGATTTATTATCATTGCCGGCGAACACTGAGCTGTATATCGTTATGCCCACTCCCAGGGCCAGCCCCAGGATAAATATTACAGCTACACGTCTTTTCTCTGTCATTCCTATCTCCAGTATTTCCAAATCATAATACGTCAATCTGTTAGTAAGTCAGCTATATGAAACAACGCACCACAACCAGCTGACATAATTCACCCTGTATGATATCAAGCCATTTAAAAAAATGTATGGATTTCTGCAGAAACTCGATATCCTGATGCCGGTCATCACCGTACCCAGCGCAGGGGGTTTTGTGGTCTTCCTTTGTAGCGTATACCGAAGTATAGGCCGGGCTTGCTGCTTCCACCACTTTTACCCATGCTTGCAACAGTCTGGCCTGTAGCTACCCAATCGCCTTCCTCGACGAGTATCGACTCATTATACCCGTATAAGCTCAAATATGAGTCGCCGTGATCAATGATTAATAATAGCCCGAAACCCCGCATCCAGTCAGCATAAACCACTCGGCCCTGGTAAACTGCGTGGATATCACTACCCAGTTCACCTGCCAGGATGATACCTTTCCAACGCATATTTCCGATTTGTCGACGGGTACCAAAGCGAACGACTATATCAGCCTCCACCGGCAGTTTCAGTAGCCCACGCAGCTCTTGAAAACTGGTTCCGGTTCTTTCCTCATCCAGTAATTCATCAATGATTTCTCTCAATTTTTCGATCAGGTGCAGCAGTTCCTGCTCATCATTTTGCATACGCTCAATTTGCTGCAGATTCCCCGCCAGTTCATTACGTAAGGCCTGGACAGCTTTTTTCTGATCAAGATAGGCGAGTTTCAGGCTACGCCTGCGTTCACGCTGCAGGTTGATTAGATTTTTTAATTCTATAGAACGTGTCCGAATACCGGATTCCAGTGTCTTTAACAGATCAAGATGCTGATTTATTCTATTGATAGTCCTGACACGACTTTCAGTAAGATAGCGGTAATAGACCAGCATGCGAGACACCACAGCAGGGTCCTGCTGGTTCATTATTAATTTGATATATCCTTCATGGCCACTGACATAAGCAGACCTCAGCTGCTGAGCTAGTATCTGCTGCTCGGCTTGTAGACTGGTGACCGTCTCTGTTTTTTTAGTCTGTAAATCCGACAGTTCAGTATGTAGACTCTGTTTCCGTCCATCCAGATCGCGTAAATTACTGTTAATATCGCTGATCCGTATATCAACATCCTTCAGGACGGCATCCTCTTTCTGAAGTTTTGACTGTCTCTCCTGCATCACCTCCTGCAAAGCAGCTATTTTTATCTTTAATTCAGCGAGTTCTGCTTTTTTCTCTATCACTTTGCCTTCTTCTGCTGACAGCAACAGCGGAAAAAGCGATAAACTGGCAAAAAAAAGCAGGAAAATGGGACCTGAGAACGGAATTGAGGCCAAAAATGTTCGCATCAGATTAAAATTACTCTATAATTATCTGTTAATATTATAATGCTACACGAAAGTCACCATCGCAAGCTCCTGGAATTTAATCACATGAGAAAATATTTTTATGTATGATAAAATAGAATATGATGACATGATAATTCAGAATGATGAAGATATTGATATTGCGTCTCGCGCATTAAAAGCAATGGCGCACCCTCTCCGTCTAAAAATACTCTGCATACTCGGCACCACTCTAGATGACAAGCATGAAATTAGCGTTCAGGATCTGGTGGAACGTGTCGGCACATCTCAAAGCAATATCTCGCAGCATCTGTCAATTCTACGCGACAAACACATCCTGGTCTCGCGCAAGGATGCCAATAAAGTGTATTACCGCATCGGAGAAGAGAATATTCTTCACCTGATCGAAGCCATGCAGGATGCCTTCTGCAGCGACCCTGTGCGTTAGCTCTACAAGCACTAAAACGAGCTTCCGCGTCGAAGAGACTCGCACTTACACAGTGTTATGAGTAGACTCATCTTTTTTTAATATCAGGCCACTAAACAACCTGCAGAATAATACGTATGGAATTTATTATACAAAACTGGGTTCTGATAGCCGGAATCTCCTTCGTCATTTTAATGCTGCTGTTTGAACCATTGCGCATACGCATGAGTGGTATAGAATCAGCAACTGTGTTCGATGCCGTTTCACTGTCCAATCACGATAATGCTATTTTCGCCGATGTGCGCGAAACAAAGGAAATAACAGGCGGCGTTATAAATGGCGCCTATCGAGTACCCCTTTCCAGTTTTGAAACTAGCGCAACACAACTGGACAAGTTCAAAGACAAACCGATTATCGTCTACTGTCGTACAGGCAACCGCTCTCCTAAGGCTGCAGGCATGCTGAAGAAAAAAGGCTTCAATCGTGTCTATACATTGGCGGGGGGAATTGTCGCCTGGCAGAAAGAAAAACTTCCACTGGATAGCTAAAAAGCATGGCCAAGGTACGCATGTATTGCACCCGGTTCTGTCCATACTGCATTATGGCTATCCGCCTGTTAACGAAAAAAGGTCAGGAAATAGAAAAGATTTTTGTTGATGACGACCCCTCACTTCGAGATCATATGATCGAAGAAAGCCAAGGCAGAACTACCGTACCGCAAATCTTCATTGATGAAGCACATATAGGCGGCTACACCGATATGGTTCAGCTTGATCACAATGATGCTCTCGATTCATTGTTGACCGCCGAAGCAGCTATCTGATATTTGGACTTTCCACACCAGATAACAGAGAATACAACGCTGTATTTTAACCGACAACATCAGGAATAAAATGAGCGAACAAAACGAAATTAGTTTTAATCTGAAAAAAGTTTACGTCAAGGATATCTCTTTTGAATCCCCGCTAAGCCCACAGATCTTTCTTAATGAACAGGCTCCCGAGGTAGATGTACAGATGAACATCACCCACAGCAAGGTGAAAGACAGCGATCTGTATGAGGTTATTTTGACCATAACGGTTACCGCAAAAAACGGCGAAAGCAACTTCTTCCTGTGTGAAGTACAACAGGGCGGTTTATTTGAAGTAACCGGTGCCGAAGAAGAACTTCCCATGGTACTGGAGATTGCCTGCCCGAACATCCTGCTGCCGTTTATCAGAGAAGCCATCTCTGATCTGGTGGGCAAGGGGGGCTTCCCGCAATTGCTGATCAACCCGATCAATTTCGAGGCCCTTTTCCAGCAAACAATGATGGCCAAGCAGTCCGGGCAAAAACCCAACTAACCAGGCTATGACCAGCACAGACGTTGCACCACCTGTTGCTGTTATCGGCGCCGGCTCGTGGGGCACGGCACTGGCCATGCATATCGCCAAGAGCGGACGCAAAGTCTATCTCTGGGGCCATGAACCAGAACAGATGGAGGCCCTTGCTACCAGCCGCAGTAACGAACAATTTCTACCGGGGCTGCCCTTTCCTGATCCACTGGAGATACTGGTAGACCTCTCTGATCTACCTTCTGCCTGTACACAGCTACTCGTCGTAGTGCCAAGTCACGCCTTTCGGCAGGTTCTGCGAACCTTACTGCAACTCCCTGTGAGGCCTGTGATTATTGCCTGGGGAACAAAAGGTCTGGAGAAAAATGGTAGCCGATTAATGAGCGACATTGCCGATGAAGAACTTCCTCCTGAGATTCAAACAGCTGCTGTATCCGGCCCCTCTTTTGCCGGTGAAGTCGCACGTGGGTTGCCAACAGCGATTACAGTCGCCTCCTATAGTAATGACACCGCAGCAAAAGTTTCATGCTGGCTACATCATCATCAGTTTCGTGCCTATACTCAAAAAGATTTGATCGGCGTACAAATTGGTGGCGCATTGAAAAATGTCATGGCTATTGCAGCAGGAATAAGTGACGGACTAGGCTTCGGTGCCAATGCCCGCGCCGCTTTGATTACCCGCGGACTGGCAGAAATTACCCGTCTCGGCATCCGTGCCGGTGGAAAAATGGAGACTTTTATGGGACTGGCCTGCATGGGGGATCTGGTACTTACGTGTACTGATGACCAGTCCCGTAATCGCCGTGTAGGGCTAGGACTGGGACAGGGCGGTACACTTCAGCAGATCATGGATCAGATAGGTCAGGAAGCAGAAGGTGTACAGTCTGCCGCCGCGGCCTGGGAATTATCCCATAAACTCGATATCGCTATGCCCATCACTGAGCAGGTATATAATGTTCTATATCGAGATTTACCGGCTCTGAAGGCCGTGCAAAACTTGCTACACCGTGATCCCAAACATGAATAAACACGCTGATTGAACGACTACCTGACTCAATCAACAAGGCATATGAGTTCTTCCATAACACCTAAAACGTAAATCGTAAAACAGATCCTTGTTCCATATCGCCCTCTATGAACCTCGCATTGCACCAAACACCGGCAATATCATTCGCCTATCCGCCAACAACGGCTGCTGGCTACATCTTATTGAACCACTGGGGTTTGAATTAGAAGATAAACAACTACGACGTGCCGGTCTGGATTATCATGATTTAACACACCTGTCTGTGCATAGCGATTACGAAGAATTTCTACAGACTATTGATGGCCAAAGAATTCTGGCCTGTACAAGTAAAGGCAACTACCGCTACGACCAAATTGAGTATAAAAAAGATGATGTCCTGCTATTTGGATCGGAAACAGCAGGCTTGCCCGCATCAATACATCAAAGTTTGGACCCTCAACATCGCCTGCGAATTCCTATGCAGTCGGAAAACCGCAGCCTAAATCTGTCTAATGCAGTAGCAATTGTCAGCTATGAAGCCTGGCGGCAACTTGGATTTTCTGGTGGGCAATAAATCTTTTCACCACAGAGTAACTGTGGTGAAAAATAATCAGTTCGATTTCTTGATGGCGATCAGACAGGCTGTTTTGTCACTACCAGAAAAATAATACCCAGTAGCAGAAAAACAGGTAATTCATTAAACCAGCGATAAAAAATATCACTGCGTGTATTTCTGTCCTCTCTAAAATCCACCAGGAAGAAGCCACAGACTATATGGTAGATGACAAGTAAAACCACCAGAATAATTTTTATTGACAACCATGTCCCACTGAAACCATACCCCAGCCAAAGCCATAAACCGGTCAAAATGGTCAGTATGGCCCAGGGAGTAATGAAATAATAAAGCTTTCTCTCCATTATTTTAAAGCGCTCACTGGTCGCCTCATCACTGGTCATTGCATGGTGTACAAAAAGCCGCGGTAGGTAAAACAGCCCAGCAAACCAGCTGACCATGAAAAATATATGCAGGGCCTTAATCCACAACACGTCTTATTTCTCCTTAGTATCTGGCAGCATTGCTGCAATTCGTTTTTGCATGTTTTCTATATTGATCACTCCGCTATGACGATAGACTATCTGTCCGCGGGGAGAAATTAATATTGTCTCCGGGATAGCCTGTACATCGAAGGCCTTAGCAGCAGTAGAATCTAAATCCAGCGCCAGTGTATAGGGTATTTGATATTTCTGCTTAAATGCAATCACCTGGTCAGGCCGGTCGTATGCCATAGCAATGCCGACTACACGCATGCCTTTGTCAGAAAAGTTTCTATACAGTTGCGCCAGATACGGTATCTCTTTTCTACAAAATAGAAATAGGCATTGCCTGCAATCAGTATTGGAAAGCCAGCGAACAACAGAAGATTTTTAACGGTTTTGTTCATTCGTATTATTACGTTAGCTAACTGTAATTTCTGCCGCCTGCTGCAGGCTGGTAAGTGAAACAGCTCCTGTTAAGTGCTGCTGGCCAATAAAAAATGTCGGTGTCCCCGTAACACCCGCTTTTACCGCCATCTGCATATTCATCTTCAAAGTATATTCGACTTCAGGGTCGGTCCAGGCACGATTTACCACCTCATCACTGGCACCACTGGCTTCTGCGATATTCTTCAACACCTCAACATCACCAATATTCCTTCCTGCTACGAAGTATTCCTCATACAGGGTCTGATTTAACCTATAGAATATTTCCCGCCCTTCTTTTTTAACTGCCTCTGCCAGCAATAAGGCCTGGTGTGAATTGGCAAGCTGGTGAACCGGGGCCAGCTCGACCCCTTCCTCTTCCGCCTTCTCCATTAATCCATCCATCATATCCTGCCATTTTTCGTCAGAATAATTCAGTGTATCGACGGTTGTTCCCTGCACCGGAGTCTCAGGATGAATCTCGATAAAACGGAAATTCACCAGCACATCATATTCTTGCCTCAGCTGCTGTAACCGGAGGTCACCGATATAACAGAACGGACAGATATAGTCTGTGAACAGGGTCAGGCGTAATTGTGGTTTTACTTTACTGGTTTTTCCTTCTGTGGTCATTGTGTTGGTGAGGGTACCAGTACCTGGAATTGCTCACAATCTTATGAGATTTTTTTTGTGCGCCAGCAAAAAACAAGCTCAGGTAAACATCAACTGAATATCAGAAAGAAAACCAAAGCCTTTTTCTGTAGGCCGCACATTGTTACCTCGCTGGATCAGCAAACCTTTCTTTACCGCCTGCGAAATACCCTCGAAAATCACATCACACTCTAGTCCAGTTGTTAACGAAAACTGCTGTAGAGAGAAACCCTGTTGCAGACGCAGGGCGTTAATCATAAATTCGACAACCAGGTCTTTCTGATTGAGTTTGTACTCATTTACAAAGGCTTCATTTGACCCTGCGGTCACGATATATTGTTTTGGCAGCCTGGGCCGGGAAGATCGAAATACTCCTGTTTGATCGGTGATTTTTGAATGTGCGCCAGCGCCTATGCCGAGATAATCACCAAACTCCCAGTAATTAACATTATGCCGGCATTGTTGCCCTCTGGCTGCATAAGCTGACACTTCATAACGCTCGAGTCCGGCTGCGGCCGCCTGATCGGCCAGTATGTCCTGCATATCGGCAAGGACATCATCATCCGGCAGGCCTGCGGGTGGCGAGTATTTAAATTGTGTGTTTGCTTCTATGGTTAATTGATACAGAGACAGATGTGGCGGCTGGTAACTGAGAGCATGCTGCAAATCATGTTCAGCCGCCGCGATATCCTGTCCCGGCAGTCCAAACATCAGGTCAATATTGTAGCTATTAAAGCCACTTTCTCTAACTGCATTCATTGCCCTGTGCGCCTGTTCAGCATCGTGTACCCGGCCAAGTGCCTGAAGACTTTTATCTGAAAAACTCTGTATACCCACTGACAATCTTGTTATTCCTGCATCACGAAACTGCTGGAACTTTTCAATTTCTAAACTACCAGGATTAGCTTCCAGTGTGATTTCGGCAGCCGGCAGGCAGGAAATCCTGGCACGGATACCGGATAATAGATCGTGTACAACATCTGACGACAACAGACTGGGTGTACCTCCGCCGAAGAAGATGCTGGATATGCGTCTGCCCCACACGCGGGGTAACAGTTGCTCCAGATCTTTAAGCAGGGCTTCAAAGTAATCGCGCTCCGGGATGCCGTCACTGGCTGCCTGATGAGAATTGAAATCACAGTATGGGCATTTACGCACACACCAGGGGATGTGGATATACAGCGCAAGTGGAATCGCCTGGTTCGCGAACATGCCTGCAGATTCAGTTATTGTAGTTCGTTGTAAAGAGTTCGAGCATCTGGCGTAAAGCCTTGCCCCGGTGGCTCAACACATTCTTGTCTTCAGCCGTCAATTCAGCAGCGCTACAATCACGCTCCGGTACGTAAAATACAGGGTCATAACCAAAGCCTCCCTGGCCCTGAGTAGCGCTGAGTATCCTGCCTTCCCATACACCATGTGCGATAACGGGCACTGGATCATTGGCGTGCCTGATATAGACCATCACGCACTGAAAACGAGCTATTCGTTTCTCTTTAGCAATACCATCAAGCTCCCTCAACAAACGCTGGATATTGCTTTCATCATCACCAGCATAGCGGGCGGAATGTATCCCGGGCTCACCATCCAGCGCATCGACTTCGATACCGGAATCATCAGACAATGCGGGTAAGCCCGTATGCGCGGCTGCATTACGCGCCTTTATGATGGCATTTTCGACAAAACTCAGGCCATCTTCAATGGCTTCCGGGGTATCAAACTCAGACTGGGCAACAATATCAACATCGACAACTGAAAATATTTCACGTATCTCCTTAAGCTTGCCGGCGTTGCCGGTTGCTAGAACAATACGTTGTGTCATCAGGCATCAGTCCCAAGCACCAATTTCTGTGCCCTGATGATATCAGCGATACCATTCCTTGCTAGCTCGGTCATAGCCAGCATTTCTTCCATAGAAAAGGTTTTACCCTCAGCTGTCCCCTGCAGCTCAATAAAGTGTCCTTTATCATCCATCACAACATTCATGTCCGTTTCGGCATTGCTGTCTTCAGCATAATCAAGATCCAGCACCGGCACCCCCTGATAAATTCCGACTGAAACCGAAGCGACCAAATTTCGAACTGGATTTTCTTTTAATGTCCCGGCTTGCAAAAGACTGTTGATCGCATCTGACAGGGCAACACAGGCGCCGGTAATAGAAGCCGTGCGTGTACCGCCATCGGCCTGTATGACATCGCAATCCAGCGTAATACATCGTTCACCCAGTGCTTCAAGATCAACCGCTGCGCGTAAAGAACGACCAATCAAACGCTGGATTTCCATCGTCCGCCCACCCTGCTTGCCACGCGCTGCCTCACGTCCCATGCGTATATTGGTAGAACGCGGAAGCATGCCGTATTCAGCAGTCACCCAGCCCTTGCCCTTGCCTTTCAGAAAGCGAGGCACCTTTTCTTCCACTGTGGCTGTACAAAGTACTCGTGTATCACCAAATTCAATCAGCACCGAGCCTTCCGCATGTTTGGTAAAATTTCGGGTAAATTTGATTTCCCGCATTTGATCGGGTTTACGGCTACTAGGTCGCATAGATTCTCGCTTGATATTGATATTGATACTGTTTGAATTAAGAGTTTTTTACGGCAGCGAAAAGGGTGAAGAAAAGTTGAGCCGTGTTTCTTCGTCTTTCGTCTTTAACCGTAAAACATAAACCGTAATACGTAAAACCAATCTTTACTTCCCTTTTTCCCACTGCTCCACGAATTGCTCGACTTCATTGATCACAGAGTCCAGGCTTTCAGCAGTGCCAGCATTACTGTACGCTTTTGATCGGCTGCCTTGTTTCTTCGCATGAATACCTGCTCTAGCGTTACTTCTGATGCCCTTCTCGGCATCGCGTGCTGCGCGCCAGAGTTCATTGTCTGTCAGGTCACGGATTTGCTCATGCTGCATACTTTTGCCCGGCCTGCTTTTATCATCCCAGGCAAGCGCCACGACGGTCACATTGTCACACATTTCAGGATTTCTTTGTTCTATTTTCTCAAGCATATTATCCATCGAATCTTCCAGGTCATTTTCTTCATACAGATACTCGCTGACTTCATCAATCGCCATTCCCTGCCACACACCATCAGAGCAAATCAGTATACGATCTCCATGTTGCAACGCAATCTCCGGACCCAGTGAAATTTTAGGCCGCAAGGGTCCTCCGATACAGTTATACAGACCTGTTTTGGCTGGTATGCCACGCCCACCAACTTTTGCCTGATCCGACCCTGTATGGTCGAGGGTACGTGTCAATTGTGAGCCATTGCGAAACAGATACAGCCGACTGTCTCCAGCATGTGCCCAGTAGGCATAACCATCCTGAATAAGACTCAGTACGGCTGTAGTTCTGGGGTCTATTTTTTTTGTAGACTTTTTCGCGTATCGATTTATTGCCCGGTGCGTATGCTGCAATATCAGCGCAAGAAATAGAGATGGCTCCTCAATAACCGGTGTCCTGACCTTGAGAAATGCCTGCGAAGCGGTATCGACAAGGATATCTGCTGCAATATCACCACCGGCATGGCCACCCAACCCATCACCAAGTATCAGAAGTACCGAGTCGCTGCCTTCCAGACAGGCTGCTCTGTCCTGGTTATATTCCCGTGTCCCTTTTTCCGTTGAAATGGCATATCTGTATTTCATCAGCTTTTCCTTCCTGTACCAAGAACGGGCCTATTCAAAAATGTCATAATTTTTGATTTTCCAGCAGGTTCTGCGTCCAGCAATTCCATAAATTCCTCTATCGACTGGGGCCGTTCTGTCATATCCATTTTCGTCGCCATGATGATAGCTTCAAGCAGTGACGCGGAATATTTCTTTTTCTCAAAAGAACGAATCACAACTTCCAGCTTATCCTTTTTTACCCTCTCTGGTGCAGAAGGAGGTGGCTTGCCAGTGATGCATGAATACATCGTCGCACCAATACCATAGATATCTGACCATGGGCCAATATTCCCATGATTGTGTTGTTCAATTGGCGCAAATCCTTGCGTTAATGTATGGCCTTTTACCTCAAGGTTTGCAGCGCCTTTCATATGTTTAACCGCCCCAAAATCAATCAATAGCGGGTGACCACCGGTGCGCAGCAATATGTTCGCAGGCTTTATATCAAGATGAAGAATATGGTTTTTATGAAGTTCCGACATTCCAGACAGGACTTCTGGAAACACCGTACGCAAAAATTTTTCTGAAAGGCCACCATTTTTACGCTTGATGTACCATCGCATATCGCGCCCCACCTCAAAAGTCATCACCATGTAAACCGTGTTGTTGGCGCGAAACAGATGGGTCACATGGACAACATTTGGGTGATTGATTTTCACCAGCGCACTGCCTTCATTAAAAAAACGCTTTATCCCCATACCATATGAGCGGGATGCTTCTTCAGTAATAGTCTCAACACGACCCGTCTCGATACGTTTGGCATAGCGCACCGGAAAGAATTCTTTTATGACTACCCTGCTCCGGGTTGGCAGATGTGTTGCCAGATAAACAACACTAAAGCCACCTTCAGAGATCGGTTTTTCAATCAGGTATTCAGGCAGGCGGTAACCTTTAGGCAGAGCATTTACCTGTAATCTTTCATTTTTTGCCATTAAGTTTTCCGTTTTTTTCAGCTAAACCTGAATTAAGGAAGCTCTGATCAATTCATGAACTCGTATCTTACGCCTAAAAATATCCAGTTTTTCGTTACATACCTTCGCAATAGCCAGCTATTACGTGCAATTTGCGCCTCAAACCTGAATATTATAAATCGCAAGCTACTTCGCCCAGACACATCAGAGATTCCTTAACTGTATCCCTGGCCCGTATCATATTCATTTACCACAGCTTTATAGTATTAAATTACCTAAAGAATATACAGTCTGATATGGCATAATCAATCACAAGATCCCTAACATCTCAATCTATAGAAGAATCATAACATGACAGCAAGCATGACTGCCTTTGCGCGCAACCATATGGCCACCAACTGGGGTCAATTGTCCTGGGAAATCCGATCTACCAACCATCGCTACCTGGACATTAGCCTGCGTCTGCCTGAACCACTGCGCTCTGCTGAAGAAGCCATCCGTGAGCGCATCAACAGACAACTGGCACGTGGCAAAATTGAATGTTGCCTTCGTTTTCAGGTAGATCACAATCATCCGGGTACAATGGCCATAAACGGCCAACTGGTAGACAGGCTCACTGAGATGGCAAATGAAATTGAAAAACGCATCCATGAAAGCTCCAGCATGGGTGTAACAGACATCCTGAACTGGCCCGGTGTTATCACTGAGGATGGTATTGATTACCCCTCACTTGCGGTAAATGCTGTCGATCTTATTGATGATGCTCTGCAGGACCTGATCAAAAACCGCCAGCGTGAAGGTGAACGACTGGCAGAGATGGTCAGGGAACGGCTCACAGAGATCACCGAACAGGTCCAGACTGTTCGTTCAATCCTGCCGGAGATTATTGAGGCTTTCAGACAACGGCTTGAGAGCCGCCTCAATGAACTAAAGGAATCATTCGACCCGGGACGCCTTGAACAGGAGCTTGTCATCTTTGCCAGTAAATCCGATGTTGCTGAAGAGCTCGACCGGCTAACATCACATATTACCGAGACACAGCACGCCCTTGCATCGGAAAAACCGGTTGGCAGGCGACTGGATTTTCTGATGCAGGAGATGAATCGCGAAGCCAATACTCTGGGCTCAAAATCATCCGACATCCGTGTCACGAAAACTTCGATAGAATTAAAAGTATTAATCGAACAGATCAGGGAACAGGTACAGAACATTGAATAGCAAAAAGAAACCAGTAATCCTGATTATCTCCGGCCCCTCCGGTGCCGGTAAGACCACCTTGTCACATGCCCTGGTAGCCAGTGTACCTGACACCATCATTGCTGTATCACATACCACCCGCCTTCCACGCCCCGGGGAAAAAGATGGCGAAGATTATTTTTTTGTCAGCAAAGAGGTGTTCCAGAACCTGATCGACAGTGGCGCAATGCTGGAATTCGCTAAGGTATATGACCACTTATACGGGACATCTCGATTCAGTATAGAGAAGGCTCTAAGCGAAGGAAATAACGTTATCCTGGACATTGACTGGCAGGGGGCGCGGCGCGTCAAAGCAGTTTATCCCAATGCAATTAGCGTATTTATCCTGCCACCAGCAGGTAAAGAAGCAGAAAACCGGTTATTGTCGCGCCAGCAGGATACAAAAGAAACTATCCAGAGAAGGATGTCTACATACACAGAACAAATATCTCATCAGGATGAATTCGACCATATACTAACCAATACCGACGTCAAGAGTACTAGCAAGCAGTTACTGGATATTCTGGCATCCAGTTAGTATAGACTCTTCAAGCACTTATGGGTTAAAATCATATGTTCCACTGAATATTTTATGGGTAGATTATTAAATGGCACGAATTACTGTTGAAGACTGTCTGGAAAATGTTGATAACCGATTTAATCTTGTCCTCATTGCATCCAAACGTGCTCGTCAGCTTGCTGAAGGGCATCAGTCCGAGCTGGAAATTGAGAACGATAAAAATACTGTACTTGCCCTTCGCGAAATTGCAGCGGGTCTGGTCAACAGTGATATACTCATTGACGAGCCTGAGCCAGAAGAAACAGCTGAAGACCTGTTTCTCTCTGACGACACTGAGGCCGAAGAGGCTGTTGCAACTGTTGAAGGTATAGCAGCAAATGCTTATTCCATCGCTAAGGAAACGCCACCCACCGACGCATAAACCTGTCCCGTCCTTTGGGCCAGGGCGGGATCTGAAATTTCAGGATATTGAAACCCTGCTTGAGACTTACCTCAGCAAGCAGGAAATCGCCAATATCTACCACGCCTACATCTTTGGCTATCAGGCCCACGCGGGTCAACACCGTGCCAGCGGCGAATCTTACATCTCTCACCCCGTTGAAGTAGCCAGAATACTCGCTGGCCTGCACATGGACAGCAAAGCTATTTCGGCTGCCATCCTGCATGATGTCATTGAAGACACCCCTACAGCTAAAAAACAACTGAGCAGGGGGTTCGGTAAAGAAGTAGCCGAGCTGGTTGATGGTGTCAGCAAACTCAGCAAAGTAAGCTTTACTGACCAGGCTGAAGTACAGGCAGAGAACTTTCGTAAAATGTTGATGGCCATGACACGTGATATCCGTGTCATCATGATCAAACTGGCCGATAGACTGCACAATATGCGTACGCTGGGTGCGATGCGTGTGGAAAAACGTAAGCGTATTGCACGGGAAACACTGGAAATTTACGCACCCATAGCCAGTCGTCTGGGCATACAGGCCTTTAAATACGAACTTGAAGACCTGAGTTTCAAAGCAATACATCCCAACCGTTATGCAGCACTTGAAAAAGCTGTCAAACACAGGCGTGGTAACCGCAAAGGACTATTAAAAAAGATTGAAAATGCCATCAACAAACGTCTGCGACAGGATGGCCTGACAGGTAAAATAAGCAGCAGGGAAAAACATATTTACGGCATTTACACAAAAATGAAGCAGAAGAGACTCTCGTTCGATGAGGTCTTCGATGTCTATGCGATCCGTATTGTGACCGACTCTATCGACGACTGTTATCGCATCCTTGGTGCCCTGCATAGCCTGTATGCGCCCATACCCGGAAAATTCAAAGACTACATTGCCATCCCGAAGGCAAATGGTTATCAGTCTCTGCATACGGTAATGGTCTCGCCTTATGGCGTACCCATTGAAGTGCAGATACGCACTGATGAGATGAACCAGGTGGCTGAAGCAGGTATTGCTGCGCACTGGCTGTATAAATCAGGCAAAGTACAGAAAGAAACCAGCAACTGGATCAGCGGGCTACTGGATCTACAGAAGCAGGCGGGGAATTCAAAAGAATTCCTCGAAAACGTGAAAATCGATCTGTTCCCCGAAGAAGTCTATGTTTTCACACCCAAGGGGAAAATTATTGTTTTGCCACGTGGGTCCTGCCCAGTTGATTTCGCCTATGCCGTACACACAGATATAGGCAACACATGTGTGACAGCGCGTATAAACCACCACTATGTCCCACTACAGACACAATTACGCAACGGCAACACGATAGAAATTACCACGGATAAGAAAGCCGTACCCAATCCCGGCTGGCTGAATTTTGTTGCAACTGCCAAAGCGCGCTCAAGTATACGACATCACCTCAAACACCTGCGGAAACGTAAGGCCAGAAACCTTGGAAAAGACCTTCTGGACAAGGCCCTGCATGCTTTTTCTTTGTCAAACAACACCGTTGATGAAGAAAGAATGGCCGCATTGCTAAAGGAAATTAACCTTAAAAGTAAAGCACAGCTATACCAGGATATCGGCCTGGGAAACCGCATGGCACCGCTGGTAGCACGTCAACTTGCCCCCTTGCTGGATGAGCCTGACAACAGTGAGACACCACTAGGGCCACGCAACAAAGGAGTACGCCCATTGGGGATAGTGAGCGATGAAGGTATGGTCATACACCTGGCCAAATGCTGCCGCCCCATACCCGGCGACCGCATCCAGGGTATTGCAACAGCTGGACGCGGAATTGTTATCCATCAACCCGAGTGCAGCAATATCAGTGAATTCCGCAACCAGCCGGAACGTCTGATCGATGTCCAATGGGAACCCGGATCGGAAAACCTGTTTCAGGTCATGATTAACGTCGTCACTGTAAACCGGCGCGGTGTACTGGCCACAATCGCCTCATCCCTGGCAGATGCCGACTGTAATATCGATCATGTCGATATGGATGACCGGGACGGTAACACCAGCCTGCTGGAATTTCTTATCAGTATCAAGAATCTTAAACATCTGGAAGAAGTATTGAAAAGGATCCGCACTATGGACTTTGTACTCAAAGCGGAACGGAAGAATATGTAGTACGAAAGCAGTTCCAAGATCCAAGTTCCAAGCTTAAAACCTAAAACTTGGAACTTGGAACTTGGAACTTCAATTAAAAAACTTAAACCCGTACAGGAAAGCATCAATGTCAGAAAAAAAATCACGTCAGGTCATATCTACCAACAATGCCCCGCAGGCTATCGGCACCTATTCACAGGCAATTCGGACGGGCAAAACGGTATACCTTTCCGGACAGATTCCACTGGTTCCTGAGACCATGGTAATTATCAGTGATGATATTTCTGAACAGATTCGCCAGGTATTCAGAAATCTTTCAGCAGTCGCATCTGCTGCTGATGGAAGTCTTGATGATATTGTTAAGCTTAATGTTTTCCTCACTGACCTCAGTCATTTCCCAATCGTCAATGAAATAATGGCAGAGTTTTTCAATGAACCCTATCCGGCGCGGGCTGCGATTGGGGTGGCTGCTCTACCCAAAGATGCATCTGTTGAGATAGATGCGGTTTTGCAGCTTGGTTTTGATCAATAATGTGGCGGCAGCTCAACTGCCCCATCTTCAGAACCCCGTGATTCACGAATATCTTCGACGAGTTCCTTTAGCCGTACGATCTCCCTCTTCATCACTTCAATCTCAGATTGCTGCCTGACAACAGTTAGATTGATAGTTTCAAGGCTGTCTTCCTGAAATACCAGTCGGATCTGAAGATCCGTGATAGTTTCCTGCATTTTTTGTTCTTCCATATCATTTATGTAGATTGTAAATTTTATTTTACCGCAGAGGGCGCAGCGGTACACAGAAACAAGAGGAAAGATGAAGGATTAAAGAAAAGTCAAAATTGCACCATCTTTAATCTTTCCTCTGCGTCCTCTGCGATTCAAAAAAATCAGTGCCTATTTCCCGAAATCAAGAAACGGTATTACCGAGACGTACAGTACAAAACCGAGAATTATAAGATAACCGATAAATCGTACTGGATTATCAAGAATTCTATCCAAAATACCCGCCTGCTCACCTTTTTGCCGGCTTTCAGCAAATTCGTCCTGGGCCTGCTGGCTACGCTGTTGCTGGTAGTAATTCAGTAGAGTATGTGCCTGTTCGAGCTGAGATCGATTATTAAGCCAGAGGCCTCCGGCCGAGATAAACCAGTTACCCGGAGGTGTCAAATAATATGAAATCGCATGTCCATCAAACAAGGCGCAGATTTCTTCCAGTTCATCATCCGGCACGCCACGCAGGGACATTAATCGAATAGCCATTGTGCGATCAGTATAACTTTTCTATCCCTTTACTGAACACAGAAAACCGAACGCCTGACCTCTATACCTTAATATAGATCCACCCCTGTTTCAGGCGAGTTATGATCTGCTCCAGCGCAGAAGGTGCTATTTCTGCTTCCGGGATCAGTTTCACCTTAATACCCTTGTCTTCCAGACGTTTGATAGCACGACTACAGGCAAGAATTGAGAAATTATCATATTTTTTAGAAAGTTTTGTGATCCGATCCGCATATACGGTCTTATCTACCCTGATCAAATTCAGCCCCCCTCCATTGGTGATAATTTCCAGTTCAAATGGGTACCCACCAGTAGCCGCAGCAAGTAGCAGGTCTTCGGCCGAATCCAGTGCAGCGGTCAATCTGGCTGGTTCTGCAGAATCTACATGCAGAATAACCCTCTTCTCTTCTGCCTCTAGAGGCAGGCTGGCTATACCCCTGTCAGAGAGAAGCTTATGCTCGCTACCTTGAACAAGGCTTACATCCATCCTGTCATGAGCTAACCAGCCAACAGCGGTGCCTACTGTCAGTAACAATGTAGCCGCTACAGCCATAGCCGAGTACTGTTTGCCGAATTTCCAGCGCGATTTTTCCTGCCTGCTGGTTGGTGGGATACTGTAAGCAAACTGTGTCAGTTCCTTTACATTGCGTAATTCACACAGTCGTTTTGCCAGAGCTGTATCAGTCTCCAGTGCAGCCATAACTTCACCGCGCTCATCACTGTCCAGTTCATTATCCAGATAGGCATTCAAATGCTCATTCGATATATCGTTTATATTTGTCATTTTACCCTCCTGAGCCTGAGCCCAGTATTTCCATGGGATTGATTGAGTTCAACAAGACTGGAGCGCAGTGTTTGCCTTGCTCTGCATAAGCGACTCATTACCGTTCCAATTGGAATTTCCAATGCCTCACTGACTTCGTTATAGGTCAATTCTGCCAGGTCAACCAGTGTGACTACCTGGCGTTGTTTTTCAGGTAGTTCAGCAATGGCACGTCTGATACGGAGGACAATCTGACTCTCGTGGTGCTGCTCTTCCGGCGAGCTGTTACCGATTAGCCCTGCATCATCGATATCAATAGTTTCCTTCTGAGCGCGCAAGTGATCCTTCCAGCAATTGGACAGTATCCTGAACAACCATGCATCGAGCATTTCTCGATCGCGCAAACTGGCAATATTTTGCAGCGCCTTGATCAATGCCTGCTGGGTCAGATCATCAGCCAGATGGCTATCACGACACCAGGACCATGCGACACGATACAGGCGGTCTCTGCGGCGCTCCAGCTCATCATCAATTTCCTGTTGCTTTAATAATCTCTTTATCAATTTTATTTTTGCCATCGGGATCATCCCTTACACATAGCTGTTAGACGTTTACACATCAATTTCTATTCCATTTTCATCTAATTTGTACAAAAGTCATATTTTGTTGCAAATAAATGGAATAATTTCGCTTTTCCTTCGTCTATATATAGAAGCAACTAACGGGTAACACTAATCTTATTTTATTTAGTGCCTGTATGGCAACGGTGCAATATCACCGTACCTCCCGGCATTTTATAGAAATATCTGTTGCCTAAGTTGCATGCCTTGTGGCTGACTCGCTTCACCACAAAAAATAAAATTAGATAATTTTACAACATTACCACGTATCAACTGTGTTTGAAGATACAAGGACCAAAAGAGGATACAACATGTATAAATCATTAGGTATAAGGGCATTGGTGATACTCGCTATATTGTCCTTTGGCCTGGCTTCGGTTGCACATGCTGCCGAGATCAAGACCGACAAGCCATTTGCTACAAAGAAAATCGTATTGCAGATTTCTGACCCAAACCCATTCAAGCAAACACTGGTACTCAACGTCGCCCACAATCTTCTCAAGGCTTATGGCACTGAAAATATTGATATTGAAATTGTTGCCTTTGGACCTGGTTTGCGTCTGCTATTTGCTGAAAATGGTAATAAGGGACGTATTGCCTCACTTTCCAGTGAAGGTGTCCGATTTGCTGCGTGTAAGAATACAATCCGGGCCATGGGTAAAAAACTGGGTCATCCGCCAGCGATAAACCCCGTTGCAGTTAAGGTTAGTGCGGGTGTGAGTCGCATTATGGATCTGGTTGATAACGGTTACATACTGATAAAACCATAAAGCCTTCAAGGGAGAAACAAAAAAATGAAATTACTTAAAAAAGCAATCATAACTGCTGCCCTTGCGGGTAGCATGCTGGCCATCAGCCAGGCGCAGGCGGCCAACTGGCTAATGCTACAGGGCACAGAAAAACCCGGACAGGCTGCACGTGCCAAGGTCTGGGGTTTCGTACAGGTCCAGTACCAGAATGATACTTCCGATGCCAATAAAGCCGGGGGTTATATCCCCCCCAAGCTGGTTCCCCCAAACCTGTCATCCCAGTCAGCGTTTAATGTTAACCGTGCCCGTATCGGCGCGCGTGGTACTGGCATGCCACTGGACAGCAATGTTAACTACTTCGTGCTGGTTGAATTTGGCAATAACGGTATCACCGAACCAGGCGGGTCCTTCGCAAAGTTGACGGATGCTAGCATCACCCTTAATCACATCCCCGGTGCACGCATTCGTACTGGTCTGTTTAAATATCCGGGTGCCGAAGAAGGCCTGCAGGCAATTCACGTCTTTGACTGGGTGAACTTTACCGATGTATCTAACCAGATGTTGCTGGAACGCTTTCCGAATCAGTCATACACCCCAAATATTCCACCACAGCCTATTCCACCAAGAACAGACCTGCAGGGATTTGATGATGGTGTTGGTGCCTTTCGTGATGTCGGCATACAGGTCTTTGATTCCTTCATGGTTGGTGCAGGCAAAGACTGGGATCTGAGCTATGCATTGATGGTTGGTAATGGAAACGGCCTCAACTTCTCGGACAACAATAGCAAAAAAGATATCTATGCCTATTTTTCTGCAGAAAAAGTGTTTAAAGGCAAAGGCCCTTTCCGTGAAGGCATGAAGTTCCTCGGCTGGTCACAAACTGGCGTGCGTAGCTATGATGGCAATAACGACGGGGTTAGTGAGAACTATGATCGTGATCGCTGGGGTATTGGTTTTAAATTAAAGAAATCCAACTATCGTGTAACGACTGAATACATGTCAGGTGATGGCATGATCATGGTCGGTGTCGCCAATCCAAGCTTTGGCATGGGTCCAGGTGCTGGCAAACCAGGTAAGCCAGGCAACGGCCTGCTCGGTGAAGCGGATGGCTGGTACCTGGAAGGTGGCTATCGCATTGGTAAGTCAAACTGGGAACTCGACCTACGATATGATACCTATGATCGACTCAAGGGTGACAAGTTTGAAGTTGAGTTTAAAACCTGGACTGTAGGCGCTCAGTATTTCTTCAACAAGAAGACACGCGTGACAGCTAACTATGCCTCTCGCAACTATGAAGCCATCAACTTCCCATCTGGCAAAGGTCCTAATGCTCAGTTGGATGGTGTGAAAGGCCGTGCTTCAATACAGTTGACGCATATTTTCTAAATTAGCGAAAATGTCATGATTTGATTATTCAAATCTGTCGCAATAAAACCCGGCTTCTGGCCGGGTTTTTTTATGTCGTAGTTTTACGTAAAACGTAAAACCATCTTTTATCCCTTACCCCGGGCCTCAAGATAAGCCTGCTCGGAAATCTTATGCCAACCGATGACTTTGTCGCGATAAGGTTTGAATGACTGGTATACCTTTGCTGAAAAAGGATCTCTGTCTGCCAGTTCTTCGACAACCTGATCAGACAATTTTTTTAATTCCGACAAAACATCATCCGGGAATTTTCTCAGATCTACCTTATGTTTATTGACCAGTGTCTGTAGTGCATCATTATTCCGTGTGGTGTACTCAGCCAGCATATCCTGGTTTGCCACACGACAGGCATTCATTACAATCACCTGCAAGTCAGTTGGCAGGCTCTTCAATGCCTTTTTGTTGATGATGGCTTCAAGTGTAGTCCCCGGCTCATGCCAGCCAGGGTAGTAGTAATATTTTGCTGCCTTATAAAAACCGAAGGCCAGATCATTATATGGCCCGACCCATTCTGTTGCATCGATAGTGCCCGACTGCAAGGCTGTAAATAATTCACCGCCCGGCAGGTTCACTGGTGTTCCGCCGGCCCTCTTTAATACCTCCCCACCCAGCCCAGGGATGCGCATCTTGAGACCTTTTAAATCGCTAACGCTGTTTATTTCCTTATTGAACCAGCCACCCATCTGCACGCCGGTATTGCCTGTCGCAGCAGGGACCAGACCAAACTGATCATACAGTTCTGTCCACAACTCCATACCACCACCATGATAAAGCCATCCATTCATTTCCTGTGCCGTCAAGCCAAAAGGAACGGCAGAAAAAAACTGTGTTGCCTCACTTTTTCCTTTCCAGTAATAGGCACCGCTATGGCCCATTTCCGCGGTACCATCATAAACTGCATCGAAGACTTCCAGTGCAGGCACCAGTTCCTTTGCGCCATAAACCTTGACCCTTAAGCGGCCACCACTCATCTCACCAATTAATTTTGCCAGAAAATTGGCACCCGTTCCCAGTCCGGGAAAATTCTTGGGCCAGGATGTGACCATCTTCCACTGGATCGTTGAACCCGCATGAACAGCTGGCGCGGCTAGTACTGTACTACCCAGTGCAGCACCAGCCATGCTGGATGTCTTTATAAAATCACGTCTTTTCATGTTTATTCTCTTATCTTATATCGGCTTAATGCAGATACCATTCTCTTCTTTTGCAGACTGTACAACAGCCGACTCAACTCTATCTAACAGGCTTTGCAGGTCTTCGCCGCGATGAAATTCTGTTATACCTATCCACACTGATACCTTGTCAGCTATGTC
Source organism: bacterium BMS3Abin11 (assembly GCA_002897635.1). Classification (NCBI taxonomy): domain Bacteria; species bacterium BMS3Abin11. The sequence goes on from BDTD01000015.1 coordinate 65,750, forward strand.
AGACATACCTTTTTCAATATTTTCTCGCAGTCTGTCAGCAACAACCTCAGCACCATCTATATCGGATTCGGGTAGTAGTGCCATAAACACATTGTCTCTAAAACGCCCAATACGATCCGGCATTCTCAGGGATTCTGTCATTATACCTGCCGTGTTGATCATTAAATCCTCTGCATCCGATTCTTCCAGCCTGTCAATACCATCGATCTTAATCATACCGATGGAAAGCTTGCGTCCATAGCGATCTGCCAATGCCATTAGTTCAAGTATGCTTATAGTGAGGCCACGTTCATTCGATGTTCGCGTAAGAGTGTCGACATTGGGCCATTGCCTGAGTTCATCTTCGTCTATATCGCCTTTAATATTTACAGGGTCAAGCTCATTCCCTACAGATTCCACAGCCACCTGGGATCCACTTTTTCGGCCAAAGAGAAAAAAGATACCTGCCGCAACTATCAGTAATCGCAAAATACTTTGCACCAGGTCCTGTATATTGGTTTCCAGGCCCAACAGCAATGCATATAAATATACAACTAATTCTGCAACAGCTACTATCAGCAATATCTTGATAATAAATGCGAGCAGACAAGTGCCATTTTTGTTCTTATTTCTGCAGATAAAATCATTCATTTTACTCTCCTCACAAACGAGTTAGCCGGGCAAAAGACAGAACCAGCCATTTCACCCCGGCTGACTCGAAATTTACCTGTGCGCGTGTATGCTCTCCCTTTCCTTCAATATTCACGATAACCCCTTCACCGAACTTATCATGTCTTACTCTCGCACCCAGTGACAAGCCCGTATCAACCTGTGCCGATGTGTCGTTATTGTACACACCTGTACCCCGCCATGGGGTTTGAAAACCTCCGTTTCGTGTTCTTATTTCCTCTGTTGCTTCGACCGGTATTTCTTTTAGAAAACGCGAAGGTGTGGTGTAATTCTCACGTCCGTACAACCTACGCACTTCGGCGTAGCTAATATAAAGTTGTTTCATAGCACGCGTCATACCAACATAGCAAAGCCGGCGCTCTTCTTCCAGACGTGCGGGATCATTTAGTGCATGCTGGGAAGGAAACAGACCTTCTTCCATGCCGGAAAGAAAAACCAGCGGAAACTCCAGTCCTTTTGCAGCATGTAGACTCATCAGCTGCACACAATCCTCCCATGCCTCGGCCTGACCTTCTCCGGCTTCCAGTGCCGCATGCGCAAGGAAGGCTGATAGCGGATCCATTTCCACTTCTTCATCCTGGTAATAGTTTCTCGCAGCGGTCACCAGTTCTTTCAGGTTTTCAACACGAGTCTCGGCCTTTTCACCCTTCGCATTGCGGTGAAACTCAAGTAAACCTGACTGAGCCAGCACCTGTTCCACCTGTTCATACAACTCCAGATCCATCATCTGCCCCACGAGCGTATCAATCATATCAAGAAATACGCGCAAGGCATTGCTGGCACGTGCAGTGAGTATATCCTCCTGTAGCAATGTTGTGGCAGCCTGCCACATCGTTATGCCGGATGTTCGGGCTTTTTGCCTGACAATATCCAGCGTGCGATTACCGATACCCCGGGTCGGCACATTAACAATACGCTCAAAGGAGGTATCATCCTCGTGGTTAAGACAAAGACGTAAATAAGACAATGCATCCTTGATTTCCGCGCGCTCGAAAAAACGCAGACCACCGTAAACGCGATAGGGCATAGCGACATTGAACAGGGCCTCTTCAAAGCTGCGGCTCTGCGCGTTGGAGCGATAGAGGATGGCCACTTCGGAACGTGAATTTCCCTCATCAACCCATGCCCGTATTCTGTCGACCGTAAATCGTGCCTCATCGACTTCATTAAAGGCCGCATAAAGCTTGATCTTTTCACCCTCTTCACCCTCCGTCCACAGAGTCTTGCCCATGCGACCTTCATTGCGACTGATCACGGCATTGGCCGCATTCAGGATAGTCGAGGTCGAGCGATAATTCTGCTCGAGGCGCACCATTTCAGTTCCGCGAAAATCCTTTTCAAACTTCCGGATATTCTCAACCTGGGCGCCACGCCAGCTGTAGATCGACTGGTCATCATCGCCAACCACCATAATATGTGACTGCGGCCCGACAAATTCTTTTAGCCAGCGATACTGAATACTATTGGTATCCTGGAACTCATCCACCAGTACAGCACGAAAACGCTCCCGGTATTGAAGACGCAACACTTCATTGTTGTGCATCATCTCCCATGTGCGTAATAACAGTTCAGCAAAATCTACCAGTCCCGAGCGCTGACAATACACTTCATATTCCCGATAGACTTTGACCCATTGCTGTTGCTGGGGATCCAGCCCGCTATGCACATCCCCGGCCCGCCGTCCTGCTTCCTTGTGATGATTAATGAAATGCTGCCCCTGTTTGGGCTGCCAGTAGGAATCATCCAGCTCCATGTTCGCGATGACACGCTTGACTACGCGCAGCTGATCGTCACTGTCAATGATTTGAAAATTTTGCGGCAGGCCGGCTTCCTGCCAGTGAGCACGAAGCATTCTGTGCGACAGACCATGGAAGGTACCCATCCACATGCCGCCCACCGGAAAACCCAGCATCTGTTCGATACGGCCACGCATCTCGCTAGCGGCTTTGTTGGTAAAAGTAACAGCCAGTATTGATAGAGGAGAATAAGAATAGGCTTGCACCAGCCAGGCCACGCGGTGCGTCAGCACACGTGTTTTTCCGCTACCCGCGCCAGCGAGTACCAGCAATGGCCCTTCTTCTGCGGTAACGGCCTTGCGTTGCGGCTTATTCAGTCCATCGAGTAGGTGAGATACATCCATCGAGCGTTATACTTATTGAAAAATATGAATTATTTGAGGTGCCCTATAGCCGGGGAAGAACAGTTCTGTGGCTCTCGTTCCTAATATACTATATTAGCAAAGATTGTGTTCAAACACTGTTGATGTAATTTTATTTAAGGGCATCTATATTAATTCTGGATAGATCAGATTGCATTCCAGATTGTTCATATCAAGGCAAGGATCGCACTTAATAGCTAGGGAACCTCTGATTAATTCTGGACGAAGTAGATTGCGATCTAAAATATTCAGGTTTGAGGCGCAAATCACACGTAATAGCTAGCTATTGCGAAGGTTTGCAACGAAAAAACTGGATATTTTAGGCGTAAGATACGAGTTCATGAATTGATCAGAGTTCCCTAGCTATTGCGAAGATCCTTAACGCAGAGAGGGACGATCTGGGATGGAAGATGAATATTCATGGATTAATAGAGGTGCCCTTCAGACCTGTCTAATCCATACCAACATGAAACTATACAACCGCACACTCAGAACTACATGTCAGTTCCTGCTTATCCTTTATGCTATTGGCCCCGTCTTGCTGTTTGCTGAAGAAACTGACCCTCCATCAGCGAACTGGGCCTACTCATCAATCTTTGGTACTGGTTGGTACCAGATAGATAACAACCGATCCGTATTCGCGCTGAATCTTCCTGTCCGGCAGACACTACGGAGCTCTTCCATCACTGAATCTGGGAAACGTGAAATTGGCTTCGAAATCGATTATGCCCTGTCAGTGGGTTTATACAGCATTGACGACTTGCCGGGGCTCGTGAGCCCCGATAATTTTGGTGCCGTAATTTTCACTCCGGGTATAAAAATGGAAATCCCAATTACTCATAGATGGTATTTACGCCCTTTCCTGAACTTCGGCTGGGGGTCTGAACTGGGTTCCGGTGACTCGGCATGGATCTATTATGCCGGCCTCAAAAGCCGCTACACTTTTCCAGCTGATTCCGGAAACTGGGCATTAATTAACAGTATTTACTATGCGGGTTATACACCAGATGTTGGCCCATCAAATGACCTGGCAGCGATACTTGCAGGGATTGAATATAAACAACAACTAAAAACAACCAGTAAAACAGGCGAGCCAATTGACCTTCATTGGAGTCTTGCTTATTCATATCTGGGCGACGAACTAGCTTTTGGACTTCCCGATGGTGACTTCGACTCAGTAGATGACCAGTTCGAAGCAGGACTTGCTTACAGTTACCGAAATCGCCCGATTAAGTTGTGGTTCATGAAATTTGACAGTGTCGGTCTCGGATACCGGTTTAATTCCAATGGGACATTTAAAGGTATAAGCCTGAACATGGGGTCGTGGTTTACACGATGACAAACTTATCAAAAGTTAAAAGGGAAAATCAGTTTCCCATCAGATACTGTTGCATACTGTAAGTAAGATAGCACATAGCTTAAAACAAGACTTGTGTTTTGCTGCCAGGCCCGGCAGCGATGTAACATCTTATTAAACAGGGCTTCATACAAACTATTTATGGGCAACAATGATCGGAAATGTATTATTCAGAAAAATTTAATAGCATCACTCACCTCGTAGGTGCCGTACTGGCCATAATGGGCCTGGGTGCATTAATCACAGTCGCTGTTCAACAACAGAATATCCTGCTTTTTATTGGTTTCCTTACTTTTGGCCTGACATTAGTCACGCTTTACAGCGTCTCTACTTTGTACCACAGCTTTAAAAACCCATTTGTAAAACGAATATTCCAACAACTCGATCATATCGCGATATACCTGCTAATCGCAGGCACGTATACACCATTCATGTTGGTTACACTGATTGACAGTGGTGGAATATGGATTTTAGTTACCGTGTGGGGATTAGCCATCATTGGAATCGCGCTTGAACTAAGCTTTAAAAATCGCATTGAGATACTTCAAATGGTTATTTACCTGATCATGGGCTGGCTGGTTGTCATTGATTTCGATGCATTAAAAGAGGCCTTGCCTAAAATGGGTATATATTTGTTATCGGTGGGCGGACTGGCCTATACGGTCGGCATTATTTTTTATATCTTAGATCACAAACAGTTGTTAAAACATTCTCATGGTATTTGGCATCTTTTTGTATTGGCAGGTTCCTTTTTTCAATTTTTGGCTATCCTTATTTATGTAAGATAAAAAGTTTACCTGTGAGTAGCAGGCCTTTTCAGTACTAAACCGCAACATCGATTAAGATTGCCAGGAAATGCAATCAGCGCCAGACCTGTGAGTCATAACCGTGGTATTCCAGTCGTTTCAGTCCTTCGAGCAGCGAGGTGATGACATCTGCATTAGAAACGCCTGCAGTAATTCCACACATGATCTCAGTTCTTTTTCTGCGCATTTTTTTTTACCGGGCGTTGCCAGCCTTTTATTGTCTGCAATGGTGCGCGGCTAAGCGTAAGCTCATCATCAGGTGCATTTTTTGTAATGGTCGACCCTGCACCGATAGTCGCACCTTTTCCTACTTTAAGAGGGGCCACGAGCTGACTACCCGATCCGATAAAGGCCTTATCACCAATGATTGTTTTATACTTATTAGCGCCATCATAATTACAGGTAATGACACCCGCCCCTATATTCACATCTGTGCCGATTTCTGTATCGCCGATATAGGAAAGGTGATTAACCTTGCTGCCTGAACCTACCTGACTTTTCTTAATTTCTACAAAATTGCCTATGTGTGCAAAAGAAGCAATCTCTGACTCCGGGCGGATACGGGAATAAGGACCAACAATAGCGAGCTCACCTATTGATGAATCTTCCAGCACACAATTTGCTTTTATCTCAACATCGTCACCAATCACCATATTCTTTAATAAGGTATTCGGGCCAATGCTCACACGATCACCCAGAGTGACATTACCTTCTATAACAACATTAATATCAACACAACAATCCTTACCATGAATCAGGCTGCCACGGACATCAAAGCGTGCAGGATCACTAATGGTTAATCCTTCCATGAGGTATTTGTCAGACTGTTTTTTCTGATAAATTCGTTCTATGACCGATAGATTTTGTCGATCATTGATACCGAGTATTTCATCATTATCTACTGGCTGGCAGGTTTCAACTACTACGCCTTCCGCGATAGCCATTGCAAAAATATCTGTTAAATAGTATTCACCCTGTGCATTCTCACAGCCCAGTTTCGATACCCAGTATTTTATCTTTTTAGCCGGCCCAGAAAGTAAACCGGCATTTATTTCTGTGATCTTTTTTTGCTCTTCGTTTGCATCCCTGTTTTCTATGATGGATTGGAAATTCTGATACTCATCTCTCTGAATGCGTCCATAGGTACCCCCTTCATTTAAACATGCCGTCATCAAACCTACAGAATTTTCGCCACACACTTGCGTTAAAGTATTCAGTGATACTTTTGATATCAGAGGTACATCACCATATAAAATCAGTACTGTTGAATCATCATTGACATGCTCCATTGCTATATTTACCGCATGCCCTGTACCTTTTTGTTCCGCTTGCAGAACCCAGTTCACATTTTCATTGTGAATTTTTTCTCTGAGTAAATCTCCACCGAAACCATAAACAACATGCAGGCGATCTGCACCCAGTTCCTGGCAGGTATCAAGGACATGTTGCAACATAGGTTTACCTGCAACTTCATGCAGAACTTTAGGTAGATCCGAGACCATGCGAGTGCCTTTACCGGCGGCAAGAATGATGACTTCGAGCATAAGGTTACTCTCTTTCTGAGGATCAGAATTAATCTATTATTACTATAACGTAAATTGGGGAAGGATTCCTGATCCTGTGATCAGGTTGGTGCGGTTTGTTGTGCTGGCACGGCCGTGCGCCAGCACAAAAATTACTGAAACAACTGCATGGACGGATCCTGATCAGGAACCCCACGTCGCATCTCTTCATCATTAGCCTGACGAATAGAGACTACCGTAACAATAAAATTAACAGTCTGACCCGCCAGCGGATGATTACCGTCGGCAGTCAAAGTGCCATCTTCAATTTTTGTTACATAGAACAGGCGTGACTCACCTTTTTTACTCTCTGCTTCAATTTCAGCACCTATACGCCGGAACTCCTCAGGGACGTTAAAAAGGGCATCTGTAAAAACCAGGGAAGGATCGTGCTGGCCAAAGCTTTCATCGGGATTTAGGCTGATATTCACCTGATCACCTACACTTTTACCGGCCAGTGCCTGTTCGATCTTTGGAAACAGTTCCGCACCGGAACCGTGCAGGTAGCTGACAGGGATATCTCGGTGCTCAAACAGATTACCATTTTCATCTTTCAATGAATAATTGATAGCAACCACCATACCCTGGACAATCTTGTCTGTCATTTTCGATAAAATCTTATTGAATTCAGTGGCTTACTTTTTTTTTCGTAGCTTACGAATTATATTCAATTGCGCAACGGCTTCTGCCAGCTCGGCCTGTGCGTGGGCAAAGTCCATGTCTGCTTTCTGACCCTGCATTGCCTCTTCAGCCTGACGCTTGGCTTCCAAGGCAACAGACTCATCAAGGTCTTTGGCACGTATTGCCGTATCACTGAGTACAGTAACAACATGTGGCTGTACTTCAAGAATACCGCCGGACACAAAGAAATGCTGCTCATTTTCGCCTTCGTGAGACCGAACAACCACCTCACCCAGCTTGATCTCGCCGATCAAGGGTGTATGGCGTGGGAAGATACCGACTTCGCCACTTTGCAACGGGACGAAGACCGCTTCCACTGTGCCGGAAAAGATTTCCTCTTCCGCGCTGACAATATTGAGATGCATAGTTATGGCCATAGCCTGATTCCTTGAAACCTAGAGGGTTTTGGCCCGTTCTACCGCTTCATCAATAGAACCTACCATGTAAAAGGCCTGCTCAGGGAGGCTGTCATACTCACCATCGACAATAGCGCGGAAGCCTTTTATTGTATCTTTCAGTGATACATATTTTCCTTCTGTTCCAGTGAACACTTCAGCAACAAAGAATGGCTGAGACAGAAAGCGTTGTATTTTTCTGGCGCGTGTTACTGTCATCTTATCTTCTTCCGACAACTCGTCTATACCCAGAATAGCAATGATATCCTGTAATTCCTTGTAACGCTGTAAGGTAGCCTGTACATCTCGAGCCACTTGATAGTGTTCTTCACCAATAACATTCGGGTCAAGCTGGCGGGAGGTTGAATCCAGTGGATCTACCGCAGGGTAAATACCCAGCTCAGCCACCTGGCGGGACAGTACGACAGTCGCATCAAGATGCGAGAACGTGGTTGCAGGAGATGGATCAGTCAGATCATCTGCAGGGACATAAACAGCCTGTATAGATGTAATAGAACCGGTCTTAGTAGACGTAATACGCTCCTGCAGACGACCCATTTCCTCAGCCAGTGTCGGCTGGTAGCCTACCGCTGACGGCATACGCCCCAGTAGAGCAGACACTTCGGTACCAGCCAATGTGTAACGATAGATATTATCGATAAACAGCAGAACATCATTTCCTTCATCGCGGAAGTTCTCCGCTATGGTCAAGCCGGTCAATGCTACTCGCAGGCGATTACCCGGTGGTTCATTCATCTGTCCGTAGACCAGTGCCACTTTATCGATTACATTCGACTCGGTCATTTCATGATAGAAGTCGTTCCCTTCACGGGTACGCTCACCGACGCCGGCAAATACGGAATAGCCGCTATGCTCGATAGCGATATTACGGATCAGTTCCATCATGTTTACGGTCTTGCCGACACCGGCACCTCCAAACAGACCAACCTTGCCGCCTTTAGCAAAGGGGCAAATTAAATCGATTACCTTGATGCCTGTTTCCAGCAGCTGATCACTGGCCGCCTGCTCGGCATAGCTTGGTGGTTCGCGATGAATTGGCATTGATTTTTTTGCCCCAATATCCCCTTTTTCATCAATCGGTTTACCCAGCACATCCATGATGCGTCCGAGCGTTTCTGTACCCACCGGCACTGTGATGGGTGCTCCTGTATCGGTAACCCGTAGATTGCGGCGCAGACCATCAGAGCTACCCATGGCGATACAGCGTACGACGCCATCACCAATTTGCTGCTGTACCTCTAATGTCAGACCTGTCTCATCAACAAGCAGAGCACTGTAGACTCTCGGAATTGTCTCAGTAGAAAACTCAATGTCGACTACTGCACCAATGATTTGTATAACTTTTCCAGAACTCATTTACCGGTTCCTCAGAATTAAACTGCTTACTAAAAAACTTCCTATATACCAAACATCACGCTAACGCTCTAAACCACAGCAGTTTGTGACCTATTCAAGTGCCGATGCACCACTGACTATTTCAGATAATTCCTGCGTAATCGCCGCCTGTCGTGCCTTGTTATACACAAGCTGCAGATCATCAATCATGTCGCTGGCGCTATCAGAGGCGGCTTTCATCGCCACCATACGCGCTGATTGTTCACTGGCAATGTTTTCCACCACACCCTGATAGACCTGGGTTTCAATAAAGCGGGTCATCAGGGCATCGAGCACTGGCTTGGCTTCGGGCTCATAGATATAGTCCCAATAGTGCTTATAGTCTTTTGACTCTTCTGCCTGCAAGGGCAACAACTGTGATACGGTCGGTGTTTGCGTCATGGTATTGACAAATTTGTTATACACCAGCATCACTCGATCAAGACTGCCATCACTGTAGGCATCCAGCATCACTTTGACTACACCGATCAACTGGCTGATCTGTGGCGCATCGCCCAGATGCGTAGCACTGGAGACCATTTTGAAACCGAAACGCTTCATGAAACCCTGTGCCTTACTACCGATAGAGCAAAATTCAACCTCTACCCCTTTTTCATGCCATTGCTTCATATCAGCAATAGCGGCTTTCAGCATATTTGTATTCAACCCACCACAAAGCCCGCGATCGGTAGATATAATGATATAACCAACACGCTTCACTTCATCGTGTTCTACCAGGAACGGATGACGGTATTCAGGATGGGCGCGCTCTAAATGACCTGCCACATCACGGATCTTTTCTGCATAAGGGCGCGCAGACATCATCCTGCTTTGTGCCATACGCATCTTACTGGCAGCAACCATCTGCATGGCACGGGTAATCTTCTGCGTGCTCTGCAGGCTCTTGATCTGGGTCTTGATTTGCTTGCCAACTGCCATTGTTTTTACCTGTTTGCTTACCTGTTCTACCAGGTGTGATTGGCCTTGAAGTCATCCAGCGCAGCACGCAGGCGGCCTTCGATTTCGTCGTTGTAATCACCCGTCTCATTGATCGTTGACATAAGATCCGACTGACTGGCATTCATATAGGCATGCAGGGCATCTTCAAAATCACGTACTTTTGCCGGCTCAATATCGTCCAGATAGCCTTTGTCGGCCGCAAACAATGAGGACGCAAGATCGGCAACGGTCAACGGTGAATACTGTAGCTGTTTCATTAATTCAGTAATACGCTGACCCAGTGCAATCTGATTTTGCGTGGCTTCATCAAGGTCTGAGGCAAACTGGGCAAATGCCGCCAGTTCACGGTACTGAGCCAGTGCAAGACGCACACCACCACCCAGTTTCTTAATAATGTTCTGCTGTGCGGCACCCCCTACACGGGATACTGACAGACCCGCATTAATAGCAGGACGTATGCCGGCATTGAACAGATCGGTCTCGAGGAATATCTGTCCATCGGTAATTGAAATAACGTTTGTTGGAACAAAGGCTGACACATCACCAGCCTGTGTTTCAATAATCGGTAGTGCGGTCAATGAACCAGTCTTGCCCTTTACCTTGCCACCAGTGATCTCTTCCACATAGTGGGCGCTTAGTCGGGCTGCTCTTTCCAGCAGACGTGAATGCAGATAGAAAACATCACCTGGATAGGCCTCTCGGCCCGGTGGACGGCGCAGCAGTAATGAAACCTGACGATAGGCCCATGCCTGTTTGGTCAGATCATCGTAAACGATCAGGGCGTCTTCACCCTTATCACGGAAATACTCGCCCATGGTACAACCGGCGTAAGGTGCAAGGTACTGCATGGCAGCTGATTCAGCGGCACTCGCATTCACAACAATGGTGTGCTCCATGGCACCAAACTCTTCCAGTTTGCGCACCACCGTGGCTACAGAGGAGGCCTTCTGGCCAATAGCGACATAGATACAGGTTACACCGGTACCTTTCTGGTTAATAATGGTATCAATCGCGACAGCTGTTTTACCGGTTTGCCGGTCACCAATAATCAGCTCTCGTTGGCCGCGTCCAATTGGCACCATTGAGTCAATGGATTTGAGTCCAGTCTGCACTGGCTGACTAACAGATTGACGAGAAATAACACCCGGCGCGACCTTTTCCAGCGGCTCAAATTCTTCAGTCTTGATCTCGCCCTTGCCATCTATCGGGTTACCCAGGGTATCGACCACACGACCAATCAGTGATTCTCCGACAGGAACTTCAAGAATACGGCCAGTACATTTTACACTGTCACCTTCTTTAAGATGCTCATAGGCACCCATGATCACAGTACCGACAGAATCCCTTTCCAGGTTCATCGCCAGGCCGTAGACATCACCTGGAAATTCCAGCATCTCGCCTAGCATTGCATCACTCAGTCCGTGTACCCTGACAATACCATCTGTAACACTGACGATAGTTCCTTCGGTACGCGCCTCAACTTTAGTATTAAAATTTTCCAGTCTCTTCTTGATCAGCCCTGAGATTTCTGATGGATTAAGCTGCATGATGCCTTTCCTGCTAATGTGTTAGGTATGAAGTGAGATCTTTCAAACTACCCGCGACTGAGCCATCAATGACCGTGTCACCGGCGCGAATAATCACACCACCAATAATGGATGGATCTACAGATGCCTTGATATTGACATCGCGATCAAGTTCTTTTTTCAGCATTTTTGACAGTTTGCTGATCTGTGCCTCGTCCAGAGCAAATGCAGACACCACGCTGGCATCTATCGTACCTTCAGCGCTGGCCCGCAGTTCATTAAAAAGGGCCGAAATTTCCGGCAGCAACAGCAACCTGCCGTTTTCGCGCAGTATGCTGATCAGTGCCTGCTCCTGGTCGTTGATATCTTCCAGTAGCGAAACCAGTAATGCATCGATCTGTTCACCTGTCATGCTCGGATCGCCGAGTGCAAATGTCAGATTTTTATCGGCTACCGCTATCGCATAATATGCCAGCATATCGCCCCAGCGCTGTAGCGATGAAGCCTCGCTGGCCAGCCGAAACACTGCCACGGCGTAGGGTCTTGCTAAGGTAGTGCGTTCTGCCACTAGTGCTCCTTCAACCTGATAATGACGGGTTGAAGGAACACTAGAGCTGGCGAACCAGGTCGTCGAGGATCTCGGCATGCGCCTTCTCATCGACTTCTCTTTTCAGGATTGTGCTGGCACCTTCTACTGCCAGCCTGGCAACAGAGGCACGCAGTTCTTCGCGCGCACGATTTGATTCCTGCTCAATCTCGGCCTGAGCACTGGCCAGTATCCTTGCCCGCTCTTCATTGGCCTCAATCTTCGCTTCATCAACAATACCACCTGCACGCTTGTTTGCCTGCGCAAGCAGTACTGAAGCCTGATCTTTAGCTTCCTTTATCTTTGCAGTCGCATTCTTTTGTGCCAGTTCCAGATCACCTTCGGCACGTGAAGCCGCTGCCAGTCCGTCTGCGATATTTTTCTGCCGTTCACGCAAGGCACCGACAACAGGCAACCAGATGTATTTCTGGCAGAAGATAACGAACAACGCAAAGGCAATAGCCTGCCCAAGTAATGTCGCATTAATATTCACGACAACACCTCCAGGTTTCCGGGTTTAATGCCAGGCACTGCTTAAATGACGGCAAACAGGATGTAGAAGGAGATACCAACAGCGATCATAGGCACCGCGTCGACCAGACCCATTACAATGAAAAACTGGGTACGAAGTAAGGGTATCAATTCAGGCTGACGGGCAGCGCCCTCGAGGTATTTACCACCGAGTGACCCAATACCGATAGCGGCACCAAGGGCTCCAAGGCCCATCAAAATTGCGCCTGCGATAAATAATAGTGCTTTGGCTTCATCCATTGTATTTCTCTCTATGAGTTGAATGTTAGGAACCTCTGATTAATTCTGGACGAAGTAGATTACGATCTAAAATATTCAGATTTGAGGCGGAAATCGCACGTAATAGCTGGCTATTGCGAAGGTTTCCAACGAAAAAGCTGGATATTTTAGGCGTAAGATACGAGTTCATGAATTAATCAGAGGTTCCTTAGGTTGTAGTACTAATTAATGTTCTTCCACCGTGTAGGCCATATCCATATAAACGATAGTCAACACCATGAAAATAAATGCCTGCAGTACCACGATCAGGATGTGGAATATTGCCCACGGCAGAGACAGAGACCACTGTATATACCATGGCAACAGGGCGATCAGAATAAAAATCATTTCACCGGCGTACATATTACCGAATAGCCGTAAGCCTAGTGATATTGGTTTGGCGATCAGATTAACGACTTCCAGCAGCAAATTAACCGGAAACAGATACTTCGGGAATGGGTGAAATGCCAGCTCCGCAAAAAAACCACCTGGCTTTTTGATTTTGAAACTGTAATAAAGTGTCAGGGCGAAGACTGACAGCGCCATACCCATCGTGGCATTAGGATCTGCTGTCGGTACAACTCTGAGAAAGCGTACCCCCATCAGTTTGGCAACATAGGGCAGAAAATCGACTGGCAGCAGGTCCATAGTGTTCATCAACAGGATCCAGATGAAAGCGGTCAAGCCTAAGGCTCCGATAAAATTATTCTTGCCGGTAAATGAACTTTTGACATTATCGTCAATAAATTCAATTACCCACTCAACACAGTTCTGCAAACCACCCGGCACGCCGGAAGTCGCATATTTAGCCGCCTTACTAAAGATAATGAGGAATAATGCACCTAGCAGAATAGAGAAGCCAAGCGTGTCAACATGAAAGGACCAGAACCCCATCTCTTTGGCTTGATCTGCAGTCGCCGCCAGCCCCCAGCTACCATCCGCATGCTGACCATAGGTCAGATTCGTAAGATGATGCTTGATATATTCAGAAGACGTTAATGTGTCGCCTGCCATGCCAACCCTTACACTAAAAAATTAAATAATAATTATGAACAAACCTGATAAAAAACCAGTTCATATTTTATTCAGTACACCTGCAATCAGTGCGGGCGATATCTGTATCCACAAATACACAGCAAACAGTGCCGCCGCATTCAATGGTTTCAATAAAACCACAGCCAGTAAAAACAGGGCTACAGTCAAAAATAATTTACCTATTACACCCCGGTATGCTACTGCGGCGAGGTGATCTACCTGCCAGCTACCTTTATTACTAAAAAGCCTTAGCGCGAAAAAGGCATTAGCAATCACTGAAATCATGCCACCGGAGAGTGCTGAATACGCTGTTACCAGGCCAAAAACAGGTAACAAAACAACAGATGTAGTCAATGCCAGAGACACCTGCCAGCCAATAATGTTGAATGGTCTTTGATTGATAGTGTTCATCTAACAAATCCCGATCAACCCAGTAGCAGTTCAGCTTTACACGCTATCAAAAATAGCTCTTACCGAGAGGCGCGTAGTATAGTGATAAGCCCCTTTTGGGTCAACATCAGATTGCTAAATATGCTGCCTGACATAACACCAAATCAACAGTTATCCAGTACCGCGTCAATGTATCTTCTCAAGAATTCCCTGCAGCACATCATTGCCATGAAAATCGATGATCAACTTGCCTTTGCCCCGGCTGCCAAGCTTGATTTCCACATGCGTCCCCAGTTTTTCAGACAAAGATTCCTCCAGATGCCTGACATCCGGGTCTTTTACTTTTGCTTTGCCAGCAAGGCTGTTGCGATCTTCCTGCAGCCTGCGAACCAATTGCTCGGCCTGTCGAACACTCATACCGCTTTTAACAATCTGCTGGGCAGCTTTGTACTGCAGGCCCTCCTCAAGAGAAAGCAGGGCGCGGGCATGTCCCATATCCAGCTGCCCCTGTTCCAGTAGAGTGCTTACATCAGATTGTAGAGAAAGCAGACGCAACAGGTTGCTCACTGCAACACGGGAACGGCTGACACTGTCCGCTACCTGCTGATGAGTCATGGTGAATTCCTCTATCAGGCGTTGCATCCCTCTGGCCTCTTCAATAGGATTCAGGTCTTCGCGCTGTAAGTTCTCGATCAGGCCGATAACCATAGCGTCTTCATCAGACAGCTCACGCACCACGACAGGCACGCGACCAAGACCGGCCTGCTGTGCAGCCCGCCAGCGACGCTCGCCGGCGATAATTTCATAATCACCGGAGGCCAGTTTGCGTGCGACTATAGGTTGCAACACACCCTGCCTGGCAATCGAGTTAGCAAGTTCATCCAGCGCATCCTGATCCATCTGCCGGCGTTGCTGAAATTGGCCCCGCTGCAGAAATTCTACCGGTAGCTGCTGCAATTTGTCAGGTGAAATATCGTCCACTGAAGCACCACTATCACCTAGCAGGGCATCAAGGCCACGACCTAATCTACTTTTTTTTGTATTCATTAATTTGACTCTCTTCCCATAACCTCACCCGCCAGTGCCAGGTATGCCCTCGCACCTTTGGATCGTTTATCATATTCAAGCACAGGCTTGCCATAACTCGGCGCTTCTGCCAGACGGATATTGCGTGGAATAATTGTGTGGTAAACCTTGTCGCCAAAATGTCGTTCCAGTTGTGACGACACCTCTCTCGATAACGAATTTCGGCTGTCAAACATAGTCCGCAACAAGCCTTCTATATTCAGGTCGGGGTTAAAAGCGGCCCTTATTTTGCGCACTGTATTCACCAGCTCAGTCAGCCCTTCCAGTGCAAAATATTCACATTGCATTGGGATAACAACGGCATCCGATGCCACCAGAGCATTTACTGTCAGCAAGTCTAACGAAGGTGGACAGTCTATCAGTATGAAATCATATTCCTCGCGTATGGTTTGCAAGGCTACTCGCAGTCGGAATTCTCTATGCGCCTCATCCACCAGCTCAATTAATGCGCCTGAAAGTTCACGATTGGATGCAAGCACATCATAAGATACATTTGTAGCTACGATGGCTTCCTGTATTGGGACAGCGTGCATTAATACTTCATACGCGGTTGCATTCTGACCATCCCGGTCAACGCCGCTGCCAACAGTGGCGTTACCCTGCGGGTCGATATCTACCAGCAGTATCTTTTGCTTCATGCGCGAAAGTGATGCCGCCATATTGATCGCAGTTGTGGTTTTCCCTACGCCACCTTTCTGATTTGTTATAGATAAGACTTTAGCCATTTCATTTATGTGTTTTTTTACAGATAACCAGGTGCCGCTGCTCTGGCAGACCCGGTACATTCAATTTGATTACACCTTCAACCCTGAAACCCGCCACCATTTCTACCGGCTCTTCGCCTGGCCATTGTCCTTTCATGGCAAGCAGTTGCCCACCGTCGGCAATTAAATGCCCCGAGCAGGCAATAAAAGACGATAAACTGCTAAATGCGCGGCTAAGCAGACTATCAAATTTTTCATGCGGATGATATTTCTCCGCACGCTGTTGCACTATGCTTACATTATGCAGTTTTAATTGTGCCTGCACCTGTCGCAGAAAGCGACAACGTTTGGCATTGCTGTCCAGTAATGTCACCTTTATATCCGGACACGCAAGGGCAACAGGAATCCCCGGCAGTCCTGCACCACTGCCGATATCGATAATTTTCCTGCCATGCAGGTAGGGCACAATAGACAAACTGTCCAGCAGGTGTCGTGTTACGAAATCTGTATCACTCTTTACCGTAGTCAGGTTATAGACCCGGTTCCAGCGCTTCAGTAGTGAAAGATAGCCCAGTATCTGGCTCCTGCCCTGATCATCAACTTCAAGCCCGATGCCATCAACGCCTTCCGCCAGCATAGTCTTCAAGTCTTCTGCTTTTCCCATCAGGCTGATTTAGATTTCATATGTACCAGTAATAAAGAAATGGCTGCCGGTGTAATGCCGGATATACGCGATGCCTGGCCGAGTGTGGACGGTTTATGCTCATTCAGCTTCAAGCTTACCTCTGTCGACAGGCCATGTACTTTGCTGTATTCGATGCCTGCCGGCAGGCGCATTTCTTCATGCTGCCTGTGCTTCTCAACTTCTGCCTGCTGGCGTGAGATATACCCGGCATACCTGGCCTGAACCTCCACCTGAGCGCTAACAGCATCATCATCAACAGGCTCACCCGCGCCGGGCAGCTTCATCAGGCGGCGATAATCTATTTCCGGTCGTTTGAGCAGATCCAGCAGATTCACTTCGTGGGCTATAGCCTGTCCTAATATCGCTTCGATAACGCCTGGCTCGATGTCTTCTGGTCTGAGCCAGATTGCTGCCAGGCGGGCCTGCTCAGCGATGACAGCCTGCCGTTTCTCGCTGAATTTGTGCCAACGATGATCATCCACCAGCCCTAGCTCACGGCCTTTTTCTGTCAGCCGCAAATCCGCATTGTCCTCGCGTAACAACAATCGATACTCGGCACGGGAAGTGAACATACGATAAGGTTCGCTGGTACCACGGGTCACAAGGTCATCAACCATCACTCCGATATAGGCTTCATCACGAGCCGGATACCAGGGTTCCTCATTACGCATACTGCGCACAGCATTTATACCCGCCAGCAGGCCCTGCGCCGCCGCCTCTTCATAGCCCGTGGTGCCGTTAATCTGTCCTGCAAAGAACAGGCCGGCTATATATTTTGTTTCCAGCCAGGGATAAAGATCTCGCGGATCCAGATAGTCGTATTCGATGGCATACCCAGGACGCGTAATAAATGCCTGCTCAAAGCCTTTGATTGAGCGCACCAGCGCCAACTGTATATCAAACGGCAGACTGGTCGAAATGCCATTTGGGTAAACTTCATTCAGCTCCAGACCTTCCGGCTCGACAAAAATTTGATGGCTGTCACGTTCAGCAAACCGTACCACCTTGTCTTCGATAGAGGGACAATAACGTGGCCCTACACCTGAAATCTCACCACTGTACAGAGGCGATCGATGCAAGCCCTCACGGATCAGCGCATGTGTTTGCGTATTGGTGTAAGTGATATGGCAGGGAACCTGCGCAGGGTGCAGACCTCGATTGCCGATGTAGGAGAAGACCGGCACAGGATCATCACCCGGTTGCTCCTGCATGACAGAAAAGTCGATGCTTGAACGGTCTATGCGCGGCGGGGTCCCCGTTTTTAAACGACCGATACGGAAAGGTAAGTCACGCAGGCGTTTCGCCAGCGCATTCGACGGTGTGTCACCGGCACGACCTCCTGCCTGACTGGTTTGTCCAATATGCATCACGCCGCCAAGAAAGGTGCCACTGGTTACCACTACACTGGGCGCACGAAACACCAGCCCCATATGCGTCACCACACCCGCCACCCTTTCCTGATCAATGATCAGATCAGTAACCTCCTGCTGAAAAACCGACAGACCAGGCTGCGATTCAACCATTTGCCGGATTGCAGCTTTGTACAGTATCCGGTCAGCCTGCGCCCGGGTGGCCCGAACAGCGGGCCCCTTACGGGAATTAAGTATTCTAAACTGGATACCTGATAGATCAGCAGCGTGAGCCATAGCACCACCCAATGCATCGATTTCCTTAACCAGATGGCCCTTACCGATGCCACCTATTGCCGGGTTACAGGACATCTGGCCGATGGTTTCTATGTTATGCGTCAGCAGCAACACCCGCGCACCCATGCGTGCAGACGCAAGGGCAGCCTCAGTACCGGCATGACCGGCACCGATGACGATGACATCAAAGGATTCTGGGTATTGCATAATTGGCGATTTTCAAAAAAAGAGCCGGTAATTATACACCCGGCCATATAATTTCTGATAACCAGCCTACAACGGGAGAATCAGAGCACGAATTCGATTTCCACACCCACAAGACTAATCACATCACCATTCGCCAATGGCGTAGACTGTGATTTTAGTTCCTTGCCATTTACGGCAGGGGCTTTTCCGCTGCCGCTGGCGCCAGAAATAAAGGATATAAAATAGCCTTTCTTGCGGCGTGATACGACAACTACCTGTACGCCGGGGCGGCCAAGCGTCACCATTGAACGATTAACCTTAACTTCTTTACCTGCCGCCGGCCCTGAGCGCACCTTCAGCAAAGCTATCCGGCTCTCTGGCTCAGGTTCTATGGCCTTAACCGCAGCGGTATCCTCGGCATCCTGCATTGCCTTTACCTGGGATTCTGATGCGACGTTACGCGCAATCTCCCCGGGTTTAAGTATCATTGTTTTCTCAAAATCTTCTTCATCTACCCCAGGACCGGTATGATCAACATGGTATATCAACTTACTATTGCCGAGTTTTATTTCATCGCCTTCCTGTAATACAGTTTTTTCAGTACGGTTGCCATTAATAAATGTACCATTGGTATCACTAAGATTCTCAAGAAAAGAATCATCAAGGATGCTGATGATAAGTATGTGTCTCCCACTGACTGCCGGATCCGCTAGCACGATATCTACACCAGGCCGCCTGCCGATTACCATCCGGCTCTGGTTTAATTTAAATTCTTTGCCTTCACTTTCCAGACGTAATATACCCATTTCTTTTTCCTGCTCTAGCTTCGATTCGGATCATGCTTTGAACATGATCATTACTTAAGATACCCCGGCAAATCCACCTGTTCAGGACCCGCACTATCAACCCGTAAATAACTTATTCAGACGTTTCGCCCATGACTTTTCCCGAGTCTGGCTGTCATCCACTCTTACCATTATTACGGTTACATTATCCTTGCCACCGTTCGACAATGCCTTGTTGACCAGTTCACCGGTACCATATTCCAGATCAGTCGATGAGCGGCGAATGATATTAGCAATCTCCATATCATCCACCATATCTGTCAATCCATCCGAACAAAGTAAATAGATGTCGCCCGGGCGTGCATCGTAATCATAAAGATCTACATCTACCGTCGGATCTATCCCCAGGGCACGAGTAACGATATTCCTCTGTTCTGATGCCTTGGCCTCCTCCTGCGTATAAAAACCATGATCGACCAATTCTTGAACCACCGTATGATCGGTAGTTAACAATTCAAGGCGATAGTCACGGTAGCGATAAATCCGTGAGTCACCGATATGTGCAATACTCACTTTGCCGTCATGAAACCATGCGGCGGAGACTGTCGTCCCCATACCCCTGCAATCATGGTCATCATGCGCTGAGTCATAAACCTGTTGATTTGCATGGTGCAGTGCCCTGTACAGGATAGCAGACTCCTCGTGTGGCATACCATCCAGCTCAATCTTTTCTTCGCTACCCTTAATCTGTATAACAGAATGCACCAGTGATGTAATGGCAATCGCGCTGGCCACTTCACCGGCCTTATACCCACCCATACCGTCAGCGAGTACAGCCAAACCTATTTCGGCATCAAAACCGAAATTGTCCTCGTTATGTTCACGCACACAGCCGGTATCTGATTTTGCTTCAATAACAAGTTTTGTCATTATTTTTTGCCTACCATCTTTTTCGCACATGCCAACAGGTCCCGTGCCAATTTCTTACCATCCTGGTATCGGTCATCGGCCTCCTTCTGTAACAACTTGTCCAGAATCTCCCTGATGCAATCTCCATTCTCCTTCAAGTCCGGGCGCAGAGCAAAAAGATCAGGTGGTGGTTCATTTGTAATCTTGTACATCAGTTGGGTCAGGGAATCGGCCTTATAAGGCAGACGCCCAGTCAGGAGCTGGAACATCAACACCCCAAGAGAATACAAATCAGTTCTTCCATCCAGCTTTTTACCACGCAGCTGTTCCGGTGACATTGAAGAGGGTGTACCGAGTACCATGCCTGTTTTCGTCCGTCGTGAATCAGTCAGTCGAGCAATACCGAAATCCGTTATTTTCAATTGCCCAGTGCTAGGATCATACATGACATTCGCCGCCTTGATGTCGCGGTGAACGATGTCCTTGCTGTGAGCATAAAACAGCGCACCAGCAAGCTTCATTCCTATTTTAACCACGGTTAATGGTGGCAGCAATGTACCCTTCTTGGTGTAGACGCGCAAATCACTGCCGGTAAGAAACTCCATAGCGATATAAGCCAGCTCATTATGCTCACCGGCATCATAGATAGTAACAATGTGTGGATGATGCAGACGTCCAGCTGCCTCTGCTTCATGAAAGAATCGGCCCAGTACATTTTCCTGCTCATCTTCATCAAATTCACGTTTTAGATTTAATGTTTTTATCGCTACTGTACGATTTATTTTTGGATCAGTACCCTGATAAACCATACCCATAGCACCCTTGCCTATCTCCTGTTGCACCAGGTAACGACCCAGTACTTTCTGGTCGTCACAATCTGATTCATTTTCCTCAGTGGGGTTCAGGGATGTGATGGCGGTACTGACTGCAGGGCTGATTTTGCTCTCGTCAATCATCACTGTATCTTCCATCATGCGCGCTTTTTCCAGTTTGCCCTGCAAATCCTTGAAATGCGGATTAAAGCTATCCATATACTGATATACTGCAACGGCACGATCAAAACGACCGCTGGCCTCAAAGTCCTGTGCCAGATAAAATAGCATCACCATAATTGAGTTATCCAGCGGGCATTTGCGAAAACTTTCAAAGGCTGCATCCAGTTCACCACGCTTTTGCGATGCCAGACCAACACGCCGATGCACTTCGCCTGACACGGCTGTTGGCTTTCCTGCCTGCTTGTGGACGCCACCCATTAGCCAGGTCACAAGAAAACCTGAAAGCAGTAATAAGACGGGTGGATACATGTTCAGCCAGATGGATACATCCAGTAAAAACAGGGCTTCAATTCCAAGCAATATCAAAACCACCACAGTTGTCACAATGACTCTGGCCTTCATATCCTGGCCGGGTAGCCATAGAAGTAAAATTGTGACAAGAATAAGTAAAACTGCTGAGACTATACTGGCCCAGGCAGGTGATGAAATGATTTTATTGTCTAGCATGCTGGCCAATGTCTCTGCTACCACCATTACGGCAGGTACGGAAATATCCGCTGGTGTACTCACCGCCTGCGCCAGACCACGCGCCGTCACACCCAGTAAAATTATCTTCCCGCTTAGTCTATCAATCGAAATAGCTTCGTGTAGGACATCATGGTACGAAACCACCTCAACCGCATGCCTGTTATTTGCATTAGACGGGTAAAAATAAGGCCAAACCTGAAGTAGTTGATCCGTCATAAGAGTGCTACCAGCAATACTTAACTTTTTTTCTTTCGTAAACGTGACATCCGAAAGTCTCATGTTGTTGACCCGCAGGTATAACTGCATAGCAAGAGTAGGTATTAACAAACCATTTGCTTCTGTAAATAAAGGTACACTGCGAATTTTTTTAGAAATATCGCTTTCGACAAAGATACTGGTATAGCTTGCAGCAGGGCCGCTCGCGATTTCGGGTAATGGATAGGCCGGCCTGGCTGAGTGTAATTCTAAAGATTGCTCATTGGGTAAACTATTCTGCAGAAAATAGCCGGGTAGTGCAGTTTGTATCTTGTCGTCTTCTGATGTACTCACAAAAGGGATACCCGCTGTAACAATTCCCTGTTTTCGAATCTCTCTTACCCTATCTGCCAACTGCCGACCAGAAACCGGTGGAGCTACCAGGGTATTATTGCTGCCAGTAGTGGCCATGTTCAGCGAAGGCAACCCAACGTAAGCTACCAGCTCCACGCCAGCAGAAATAAGATTTTCCAGCAGCCGGATATGCGTCTCATATGGGACAGGATAGCGGCCAATTTTATCCAGCGAGTACTCGTCAATCGCAACCACCAGCACATTTGAAGCAGGTGGTTGTCCCAGCATGCGGATATTGTCATATAATGAGTACCCGGCATCATCAAGCAAACCAAACCTGCCCGCTAACAGAATTAGCACCAGCATCACCAGGGTTACAAAACCGTTACGTGAAAATATCAACGACATCATGGCCGTTGCCACTCCTCCTTTTATAGAACAAGCCTGATTCAGGCCAGTCCTGTTTCTGTTTTATTCCCGTACTACGAATTTAATATCAATTTATAGAATACACAGGAATGAACGACTGCCATTGAAAATGGCTAATGACTCTCACTGACACACAGCTGTCCATCTTCGCATGACCGGAAATATCCATCAAGATACCGATACCAGTAATTAACAACATACAATTGATTCATGGCATCAGCAGACAGAATGGCAACTATCCCTGACAAATGGTTATTATTTTTTATTTCGGCACAAATTAATAGAGACGCTAATAAGTCTCTGTTATGATTATATATTCATAACGTGCCGACCTGACGCCTATGTCATACTTGTCCCTGTCGCCAAAAATACTCTCTTCTCTGCTGGCATTTCTAATTTTTTCACTATTTTCCTGCTCTACATTTGCTGAAATCTATCTCAGCACCGAGCTGAAAAAAGGTCTTCCTGTGCCACAGAAAACAAATGAATTCAGCTGTACAGACAAAATTTATGGCGTTGTTGTTGATCAATGGCCCGCTGGCAGCAACCACCTGATGGAGGCTTACTGGACTGACCCTCAGGGAAAACAACGCGAGCACACACGATATAATTTTACTGCACGCAAGGGCAAAACGCACACCTGGGCATGGCTACTTTTACATCGTGCAGAAACCGACATACTTGACCGTTTGCTGATGCAGGAAAATGATAGCCTGCGAGAATTCAACGGCCAATGGCAAGTTGATTTTTATATCGATGGGAAATCCATAGGCAAATTGACCTTTCAGTTAATCTGTGGATAAATCACACACTTAGAACTCCCCTAATATATAACGCTACATTCTTATTACTCACTGGGAAATCGTATTTAAATATGAAAATTTTTACCCTGCGAAACACTGGCATCGCCATCTTGCTTACCCTGTTATTGGTATTTTCCGGCTGCAGTAGCAGTACAAACGAGACATCTACTGGAGGTGGTGCTTCCAGTCCTGGGGCAGGCTCAGGATCTCCCAGCAATGGTGTACAACCTTCTTCACTGGCAGGCACATATACTGGCACAGCTACCGCCACCGCATCAGCACTTGGCCTGTCGGAATCTGAAACAGTTCCGGTAACTATTGTTATTGACCAAAACGGTAGAGTTACCATACAAAGCGGCTCAGAAATATTCACCGGTGTCATCACAATGAATGGAAACTCATTCAGCCAGAGTCAGACATTTAATAATGAAGATTTCGGTTCTGTGAAATGCAGCGGAACACTCACTCTGCAGGGTTCAATCGACAACAATGATAAAATTACTGCCACCCTCAGTTCACAATCAGTAATCTGTAACGTCAATGGCGTTAATATACCCGGGACTGTAACTGGCACTCTGACTGCTGCAAAACAAGGATAGCGATTAGGGACTAAGGACTAAGGATAAAAGAAAAGTCTAAATCGCAATAGTCTTTAGTCCTTCGTCTTTCATCTTTCGTCTTGAAACTACGAATCAATACAAACTTCCTTCACCTTCCGGCCTTGATTTAAACCGCCGGTGCACCCAGAAATACTGTTCTGGCATTTCACGAATACCCTGCTCGATAGTCTCATTCATACGTCGTGCATCTTGCACAGGATCTTTTGTGGGAAAATCTTTAAGTGGTGGTAGAAATATCACTTCGTAACCCCCACCACGCGGTAACATTTTTGTGAAGCACGGGATAACAACCGCCTTGCTTATACGGGCAAAACGAGAAAAACCCGGGGTTACCGCTGTCTGAATACCAAAAAAGGGGGCGAATACTTTATCACTGGAGCCAGGATCCTGGTCCGGTAAATAGTAGAATGGGCTGCCCGTGCGCATCATCTTTACCACCTTGCGCATATCTGCCTTTCTTTCAACCATTATGCCGCCAAAACGACTTCGCCCTCTTCGCACCAGAAAGTCGATCAGCGGGTTCCTGATCGTTTGATACATGCTGAACATTGACCTTTCGTGCGAAAGCACTAATCCCGCAATCTCCATTGTGACGAAATGTGGTACCAGTAATATGACGGGTCTACCGCCAGCAATTGCACGATCAAAGTAATGACGATCACGCATGGTCACCAGTCTCTGCAATCTGCGCAGAGAGGCAAACATGTTGATGCCTATGGTCAATACTGCCTGGCCCAGGACCTTGAAATGCGCCTTTATTAACGCATCAATTTGATCGTTATCAAGTTCAGGAAAACACAACTCAAGGTTGGTTCTGGCGATATGCAGCCGCCTCCCTGCGACTCGATACAGAATAACACCCAGACCTCTACCCAGGTATGCAGTGACAGGCATAGGCAGTAAACTGATCAGCCAAAGCAGCAGAATACCAAACCAGGCCAGCCAGTACCGCGGGTGTGTAAATTGAAGGGCGCCCTTAACCATCAGTAAGGTGCTTCTTCGCCTGCTGGGCGCGTTTTAAATAATTTGAAAGTCCAGGAATACATTTCCGGCATTCGTCTGATACCTGCTTCCAGTGCCTGGTTCATGTTTGTCGCATCGACCAGATCATCGCCCGACGGGAAATTTTCCAGTATCTGGCCAAAATACAACTCGTAACCCTTACCACCCGGCAAACTGTTCATGAAAACGGGCATAACCACTGCATTTCCTAAACGCGCGAGTGCCGACAGGCTTGTCACGGTCCAGCTCTGTACGCCGAAGAAAGGAGCAAACACGGAAGCAGGGGAGCCGAAATCTTCATCCGGCATAAAATAACCAGTATACCCCTTACGTATATAGCGGATCAGCGGCCTTAGTCCCTGATCACGATTTATTACCTGATTACCATTGCGGGAGCGACTACGAAACAATAAATAGTTAAGCACCGGATTAGCTAATGGCTTCATCATCGTTACACCTGCCCTGTAGCGTGAGAAATACTGGCCACACAAATCGACTGTCAGCATATGTCCAGTTAACAACACGACATTTTGCCCCTGATCAATGAGCTTCTGAAAATTCTCAAAACCATGCACTGTAGTAAGCCTTTCCAGCCGCCTTGAAGAGGCCCACCAGTAGATGGCCAGATCAAATATGCTTGCGCCATAGGCTTCAAAATGTCGCAATACCAACTGATCTTTTTCTTCACCTGAAAGTTCTGGGAAGCAGAGATCAATATTGATCTGCGCAATACGCCTGCGTTTCTCATTTCTGCGATAGAATTGACGCCCCAAAACACGGCCAATGCTGTGTTGCACAGGCAGAGGCAACATCACCAATAACCTTAGCAGGGCAAAAATCAGCCACAGGGGCCAGTATCTGGGGTGTAGAAACGCCCATTCAAAGTGACCTTGCCGAGCAGCCCTTCCTGTTGATTTTTCTTTATTTTGAGACATACCGTCCGTGCTGCTGCAATTGATCGAATGATAGGGATGACGACTCACAGTTTATCAGGCATTATTATGCCATGGATAACAAGGATGCCCTGATACGTTTTTACCGCCTGCTGCGTCAGCATGGACTGAATGACTCACACAGCGGTAATATTTCATATCTACATGAGAGTGATTTTTTTATCACTGCCACCGGATCCTGTGCCGATCTTGCCGAAGCAAAAGATATTATCCATTGCACCATGGATGACACACCGGTTCCCGAGGCCTCACTGGACCAACATGCTCATCGCGCTATCTACCGCCATAACCCGGAAGCGCGCGCTGTCATACACAGCCATAATCCCTATACCGTTGCATTAACACTTAACGGTGAAGACTTCATACCTGTTGACCTTGAAGGTCAGTACTATTTTCCACGTGTGCCGGTTATCTCAATTAGCTTCAAGACCTATTTCGAACACTCGCCCATACTGATCGCCACGGCATTGGCTGAGTATCCCGTAGTCGTCGTCCGTGGACATGGTGTTTATGCGCAGGGTGAGTCGCTCGAACTGGCATACAAATGGGTCAGCTCACTCGAGCAATCAGCCAAAACTGCCTTCCTGGCACGGCAGGCAGGGACCTTCAGCGATGACAACGAACTGACACTGGAATAGGCCATCGAGGCAACTGTGGACAAGGATATGCCACCCAGTGTAGTGCTTCATATTATTTGACGATTAAGCGTGACGAGAAGCCGTTAGCTGCAAGGCAGCTTTCGCAGCAAATGGTTGTTCCCTTTGCAAGGAAGCTAACGCCGCAGATGACAGCTTCTCGCCGCGCCCGAAGGGAGGCCCACAAATGGCTCAATACAGCGTTGCAGTTCTTGCCAGGGGATTAAACCATTGCCTGCTAACTGCGTCTTGTCTTGAACCATTTGTGGGCCTCTTAATCGTCAAATAATATGAAACACTACACTAGCTTTGATGACACGTCTGTCACCGTATTAAAGGGGGTTGCTTCTCGCGTTGCTGAGCGTCTACAGCGTCTGGGCATAGAAACCATTCAGGATTTACTGTTCCATCTGCCAGCACGCTATGAAGATCGTACTCGGCTTCGTCCCCTTGGCAGCCTGCGGGCCGGTAATGAAGCTATGGTACAGGGTACAATTGAATTAACTGAGGTTCGCTTTGGCCGTCGCCGCATGCTACTGAGCCGAATATCCGATGCCACAGGTTTTCTCACTTTACGCTTTTTTCACTTCTCCGCCGCCCAGCAAAAGAGCCTGGCAAAAGGTTCTATCGTTCGCTGCTATGGTGAGCTTAGACGCAGTGGAAATGACATAGAGATGGTACACCCTGAATACCGGATCATTGACCCGGAGGCAGCTCAGACCATCGAACAAACCCTGACCCCGGTGTACCCGACGACTGAGGGCGTGCACCAGCTGTCATTGCGCCGCTTTACCGAACAGGCCATCTGCCTGCTGGCTCAACACCCGGAGAGACTGCCAGAACTGCTGGACTCGCCACTTTGTAAAAAGATGAACCTGCCGTTACTGGCTGATTCCCTGCAATATATTCACCGCCCGCCAAAAAAGGCCAACACCTACCAACTGCAGCAGGGCATACACCCCATGCAGAGACGCCTCGCGCTGGAGGAGCTGCTTTCGCATCATTTATCGATAAGGCAATTACGCAGCCGCGTAAAGGACAGTCACTCACTGCAGATAAAAGAAGCAAAAAAACTGACTGCAGATTTCATCAATGACCTGCCTTTCCCCTTAACCGGTGCCCAGCAACGTGTCATCAATGAAATATATAGCGACCTTGGCCAGAAAACAGCCATGCAGCGCCTGCTACAGGGAGATGTCGGTTCCGGCAAGACAATCATCGCTGCACTGGCGGCACTGGCCGCCATGCGTGGAGGCTACCAGGTTGCGCTGATGGCGCCTACTGAATTACTGGCTGAACAGCATCTGCAAACCCTGTCTCAATGGTTAAATCCCTTAGGTATAAACATCTCTCTGCTGACGGGCAAACTACCGACGGGTGAAAAACGACGCATCCTTGCCGCCATGGAAACAGGGGATTGCGACCTGGTCATCGGCACCCACGCTCTTTTCCAGGATGACTGCTCTTTTGCCCGCCTGGGGCTGATTATTGTTGATGAGCAACATCGCTTTGGTGTTCATCAGCGGCTTGCCCTACGCGAAAAAGGCCGGCATGGGAAATACGTCCCACACCAGTTAATTATGACCGCAACACCGATACCCCGCACTCTGGCCATGACCGCCTATGCCGATCTTGAAACCTCAGTCATCGATGAACTCCCACCCGGTCGACAGCCGGTAGAAACAGCGGTCATGCCGGATACTAAACGTGCTGAAATCATCAACGGCGTACAAAATGCCTGCAAGCAAGGGCGACAGGTATACTGGGTCTGCACACTAATCGAAGAATCGGAGGCGCTGCAGTGCCAGGCAGCAGAAGTCACCGCAGAATTATTATCAGAAACGCTGGATGAGCTGCGTATCAGCCTGATACACGGCAGAATGAAACCAGCAGAGAAAGAATCGGTAATGGAGGATTTCCGTAGCGGAAAAACAGATATCCTGGTTGCCACAACCGTCATCGAGGTAGGTGTAGATGTCCCTAATGCCAGCCTGATGATCATCGAAAATGCCGAGCGGCTGGGTCTGGCACAATTGCATCAGCTGCGCGGCAGAGTAGGGCGCGGCAGTACAGCAAGCGCCTGTGTACTGATGTATCAGGGCAAGTTATCCGCCAACGGCCGCGCACGTCTGGCTGCTATGCGAGAGACCTCCGACGGCTTTGAGATCGCGCGCATCGATCTTGAACTGCGTGGCCCAGGCGAATTACTCGGTACCCGCCAGACCGGCCTGTTGCAATTACGCATCGCCGATCTGTCCCGTGACAGCGACCTGCTGGAGCAGGTACCGGCACTCGCTACTGAAATAGAAAAACTGGCTCCGGAGCGGGTACCGCAGTTGATTCGCCGCTGGGCGGGGGATGTTATGGGGTATGGAGAGGTTTGATTAGATCGGTTTTCTGTGTTCGGTGTTAAGTAAAATCAACACCCGAAACCGAACACTGAACACTGAACGCTGAACGCTGAACACTTATAAATTATATAATCCCCCTATGCCCGATTTCCAGAACAAACTCAAACAATATCTATTGCTAATGCGCGCCGACCGCCCCATTGGCAGTTTTCTGCTGCTGTGGCCGACGTTGTGGGCATTATGGCTGGCAGGGAACGGGCAACCCCAGGCATCGATAGTGCTGATATTTATTGCCGGTGTTTTTGTAATGCGCTCTGCTGGTTGTGTAATCAATGATTATGCCGACCGGCATATCGACCCAGAGGTTGCACGAACCTGTAGTCGCCCCATCGCTGCGGGACTGGTTCAACCACGTGAAGCATTAATGCTATTCGCCGTATTGTGCGGGATAGCACTGTTGCTGGTTCTGCAGCTCAATATATTGACTATAAAGCTCTCTGTGGTTGCTGTCATTCTGGCTGCCAGCTACCCCTTCGTGAAACGTTTTACCAATCTACCGCAGGTCTATCTCGGCATCACCTTTGGCTGGAGCATTCCGATGGCATTTGCTGCACAAAATGGCCAACTACCCGCTACAGTCTGGCTGTTGTTTCTGGCAAACATCTGCTGGACAGTTGCTTATGACACTATATATGCAATGGTCGACCGTGATGATGATGTAAAAATCGGGGTCAAGTCTACAGCGATTCTGTTCGGTGAAAATGACCGATTTATAATTGGTTTGCTGCAGCTGATAACACTGGCACTGCTTATCTGGGTAGGCCAAATATTCGAACGCGGCAGTTTTTATTATGCCGGTTTGTTGATGGCATCTTTCTTCTTTCTCTACCAACAATGGCTAATTACTGAACGCGACCCAACGCGCTGCCTGCAGGCCTTCCTAAACAACAGCTGGTTTGGGGCTGTAGTCTTTGTGGGACTTGTCCTGGATTATTTGCCTTAGTTTATTGGTCGCATGTCTTAGGTCTTATGTCCTATGTCAAAATCATGATGACCTACGACCTACTATTTTTTACATTCCTCAAAGAGTGCTTTACTATCCAGCAACACACAGATTATCAAATGTGGAAGAAAGGAGGCTGGAGTCGCATGAATACCGTACTGGTTGTCAACGCCAAGGGTGGTTGTGGTAAAACAACACTGTCGACTAATCTGGCAAGTTATTTTGCCACAAATGAATTGAAGACTGTGCTGGTGGACTTCGATCCGCAGCAATCTTCCATGGAATGGCTAAAGGAAAGAAACCCGGATCACTATTATGAAATCGAGGGCATCTCACCTTTTGAACATCGCCTTCGTTTTGCGTCCGATGTTGATCGGGTCGTGCTTGATGCACCGGCGCGTATTGTGGGCAAACAGCTGACCGATCTGGTGCGGCGTTCAGATATCATCCTGGTACCTGTATTGCCCTCCCCGATAGACATGCGTGCCGCCGCACATTTCATCGATGATCTATTAATGACCGGCCATATCGAGGAAAAAAAGATTGCTGTCGTGGCCAACCGGGTACGTGAAAATACTATTATATATCAGCAACTTAATAAGTTTCTCAAGCACCTGAAAATTCCCTTCCTGGCCAGCATCCGCGACAGTCAAAACTATATTCATGCAGCAGAGAAAGGCCTGGGAATCTTTGACATGCCCTGGTATCAGGTGTCTCATGATATTGAACAATGGAAACCACTGATCCGCTGGATTAACCGCAATCTAGACTAAAGAAAAATGGGGTCGCAAATAAAGGGGTCGGAGTCGAGCATGCTCGACTCCGACCCCATTATTCTGACTTCGACCCCATTACTCCCTACCGCAACTGCTGAATGACCGCTGCTGTCTGTGGACGCACACCATGCCAGATCTGAAACGATTCTGCAGCCTGCTCCACCAGCATTCCTATACCATCGCTACAATTCGCCGCTCCATTTTCATCCGCCCAAACAAGAAAGGCGGTGGGTTCGCTACCATACATCATGTCATAAGCTAGTGCGTCCTCAGCAAAAATACTGGCGGGCAGATCAGGAACTTCACCCTGCAGGCTGGCTGCTGTGCCGTTGATGACTATATCGTATGAAGCTGACCCTATCTCATCCAGACCACTGGCAGTGCAAGGCCCGATCCCTGAAAATACAGCTGCTAGCTCATGTGCCTTTGCAACCGTACGATTCGCAATATGCACAATCGCAGGCTCCGCTTTCAGCAGAGAGCCCAGCACGCCCCTAACCGCACCGCCAGCACCAATCACCAACACACTTGCCTCTTTCACTGACTTACCCATATTGACCGCGATATCCTGAATCATCCCTGGGCCATCCGTATTTTCGCCATAAATTTTGCCGCTATCGAGAAACTTAAGCGTATTGACAGCGCCGGCAAGCTCCGCCCGGGCTGATCGCCGGTCAGCCAGCTGCCATGCTTCCATCTTGAACGGCACAGTAATATTCAGCCCCTTGCCACCGATAGCCCTGAATTGCCTGACAGCTGATTCAAACCTTCCTTCATCAACATGGATGGCCCGGTATTCCAATGTAATTCCACACTGTTTTGCAAACAAACTGTGTATAAGGGGCGATTTGCTATGATTAATCGGGTTGCCCATAACGGCATATTTTGGTGTCTCTGACATGGTGTTTCCTGATAAGTAGCTAATTGATAGCTAGCCAAAAGATATTTTGAACTGCAAAGACGCAAAGACGCAAGAAATTATTTTACGAAAAACTCTAGCATTTCCTGGCGACTTTGCGTCTTTGTGGTTCAATATTAGGTTGTAGGTGCGAATTCATTCGCACTGATCTTGTCCGAATGAATTCGGACCTACAGAAGAATCTAATTCATCACTGTGTGCAGCTCTTGTTTTGTCCTTTCATCTTACCGCAACCTGTCCAGACGTAGCCTTTCCCTGTCATCAAACAACCTGCGGCAACCGATGACTATTGCGGTAATAGTCCCCAACCCCGTTCCTGCAGCGATCAGGAACATGATCAGTATCTGGTATTTCACGGCTTCAACGGGTGGTGTTCCAGACAGTATCTGGCCAGTCATCATGCCCGGCAGGCTGACAAGCCCTGCTACTGACATGGCATTGATAATTGGAATCATACCAACACGAATGCTGTCACGCCGTATCCCTGAAATGGCACTGCCCCAGGTCTCGCCTAATGCCAGTCTTCCATCAATAATTATGCGTTTCTCCCAGACACTGCGGGTCAGGTTATCCAGCCCCAGTGTAATCCCGTTCAGGGTATTTCCCAGCAACATGCCTAGTAGCGGTATCGAGTACTGCGGTAAATACCAGGGATCAGGCTGAACTATGACCATCAGTGCCAACAGGGTAACACTGAATGCTGAGACAAACATTGAGGAGGTGCCCAACAAAAACCCCCAGCTGCCGATGAACTGTCTTTTCTGGCGCACCATCACTTCACGCCCGGCTGCCAGCAACATGACGATGGACATCAGCGTTATCCAGTACAGATCACTGGCTGCAAAGACTATTTTCAACACCAGGCCCAGCAACAGCAGCTGTACCACAGTTCTGAGGCCCGCGATCAGCAGTGCCTGTGTATTCCCAAGCCGCATGCGCCACTGCAACAGCGCAACTAGCAAAACCAGCGAGGCGGCTATCGCCAGATCGAAAGCCGACAGGCTGATGAGGCTCATCGCACCTGCTCCCTGATGCTTCCATCGGACTGTATATTTATAATACACCGGGTCAGCCGGTTGAGCTGTCCCGGATCATGGCTTACCCAGAAAACGGGCGCATTCCTCTGTTTCATATAGTCAGACACCAACTGTTCTACATTAAGAGTATGTGATTCATCCAGCGCTGCCGTCGGTTCATCCAGCAATAAAGCCTCTGGTTCACGACTGAGACTGCGCACTAGAGCCAGACGTTGCTTTTCACCGCTGGAGATCCGGGTAATTTTCCAGCTCAGAACATCAGCTTCAAAGCCAAGTTTTTGCAGACTGGCAATATCCGTTTGCAGAAAATGCTCGCCAACGGTTTCGAACCACCAGCCACTCTCGGCCGGCAGGTAAGCGACCTTTTTACGCCATTCATGTCCAGCCATTGATGTTCGAGAGCAATCAGCCAGTGAAACTTCACCCATAGATGGATCAAGATCGGCGATAGCACGCAGCAGCAGCGACTTACCCGAGCCGGATGGCCCATTCAAACCCGTTATTTCCGCTCCGTGCAGGCATAGATTCAGCGCAGCCAGGCGCTGCACAACCAGGCCCGGCACTCGGGATCGTAAATTAGAAATGACCAGATCAGCCATATGTAATACCTGACTCACTAATGTAAGTGTAGAATCAGGGCATTATATATCCAGTCGATTAAAAACTCTTTTTCAAAAAAATGATAAGTAAATACTTACCCACAATTATTCTTACGGCCGGTGAACCGGCCGGGATTGGCCCTGACCTGGCTATCATGGCCAGCCAGATGGATCTCGCCTGCCGGCTGGCCGTTTGTGCTGACCCTGATCTGCTTGCCGACAGGGCAGATAAACTTAGTATTAAGCTGTCTATCCAGGACTGGAAAAAGCAGCCACACAAACAAAACCGGCTTGCTGTAATTCCAGTGAAACTGAACCATGCCACCGAAGTTGGTACACTCAATCCGGACAATGCAGACTATGTTCTACAAACTTTGCGACTGGCGGGGAATGCATGCCTGCGGAGTGAATTTGATGCACTGGTCACCGGCCCGGTACAGAAAAGTGTCATCAATGATGCCGGTTTTACCTTTACCGGCCATACCGAATTTCTCGCTGAGCTATCTAAAACCCCCAGGGTCGTCATGATGCTCGCGACGAACACACTGCGTGTTGCACTGGCGACAACACACCTTCCATTACGTGATGTCAGCACACAAATCACTCATCAACTGCTGACCGAAGTGATAGAGATCCTGCATCATGACCTACATTCAAAATTTGGCCTGCAACAACCCCGTATTATTGTCTGTGGCCTGAACCCCCACGCCGGAGAAGGTGGCCATCTTGGGACAGAAGAAATTGAGATCATTGAACCAGCACTTTCTGCATTGCGTGAAAAAGGGCTGCATCTCATCGGCCCTTTGCCTGCTGATACGGCCTTTGTTCCGAGAGAACTCGATCATGCTGATGCGGTGCTCGCCATGTACCATGATCAGGGATTGCCGGTACTCAAACATTCCGGCTTTGGCAATTCGGTAAATATCACCCTTGGCCTGCCTTTTATCCGCACCTCCGTTGACCATGGCACAGCATTATCCCTGGCCGGTACCGGCAACATCGATACCGGCAGCCTGCAACACGCACTGGCCATGGCCATTTCTATGGCTCATACGCAGCAGGGAGGGTAATATCAAACACGTTGCCCGCAAACGCTTTGGTCAGAATTTTCTGCATGATCAGCATGTAATCAATCGAATCCTCACTAATTTTCGTCCACAAAAGGGAGAATGTATCGTTGAAATAGGCCCCGGTCTCGGCGCTCTCACCTGGCCATTGCTGGAGCAAATTGATGAGCTGCATGCAATAGAACTGGACCGCGACCTCGTCACACGCTTCAAGAATGATCCCCGTGCATCGGGCCGATTGCACCTTCATCAGGCCGATGCCCTGGGCTTTGATTTTTCCAGCCTGCTTGACAGCGCACACAAGCTCCGCATCATCGGCAATCTACCCTACAACATCTCCACCCCCCTGCTATTTCATATGCTTACTTACGCCCCTGTCATACAGGACATGGTATTCATGCTGCAAAAAGAAGTGGTGCAACGCATAACGGCCGGTCCGGGAGGGAAAAACTATGGCCGCCTGTCGGTCATGCTACAGGCGCAGTGTGTGATAGAAAAAGTCCTCGACGTCAGCCCCGGCGCATTTAATCCCCCACCAAAAGTTGATTCCGCCGTTGTCCATCTTACCCCCCATACAGAACCAGTGGTGGATATCCCGAACCCGGATAATTTTGCCCTGCTGGTCAAGGCCTCATTCACCCAGCGCCGCAAAACACTGCGCAATAATCTCAAGGGGATACTGACCGAGAAAGAGATAAAAGAAACAGGGGTGGATCCGTCTGTTCGGGCTGAGACCCTTTCTTTAGAAAATTTTGCAACACTAACAAAGAAGATGTAATAGGAAAGATTGGTTTACGTTTTACGATTTACGACTCTGGTTTTACATAAACCGTAACACGTAAACCATAACACGCTCTTTTAAGCCCTGGCGATAACAGCCATTATCCCCTCCGCAACAAGCTCAGCTGTCATGTCCGCCGCTACTGTTATTTCTGCATATTTCTCATATAACTCCGTTCGTTCGACATACAAATCATACAGGCTCTGCCAGGGCTTTTTTACCAGACCACGGGTATCGAGGTTTTTAATGCGGTCTTCAATAACCTTGTAAGGCACAGACAGGTAGATTATTTTTGACAGACTGGATAAATGCTGCATGGCTGTGGTGGAATATACTGTACTACCTCCAGTTGCGATTACCGCTTTATCTGCTGCTATTGAGAGTACGGCCTGTTCCTCAAACCGGCACAGCTGCATATAGCCATCTTCATTGACAATATCTTGCAGCGTTCGTTGCTGCTGTTGGCAAATGAGCTTATCTGTATCAATAAACTCAAACTGCAGATGCTTTGCAAGCAGATGCCCAACGGTACTTTTACCGGCACCTGGCATACCAATAAGCGTAATATTTTCTAGCATAGGAAATTAACAACAGGTGTTATGCTGGCTAGGAGCCTGTCCGAGAATAGGAGCCGTAGCGAGGGGAAGCTGGTTTGAGGCATATTTTTTCATTATTTGAGGCGAATATAGGTATATTCAACGAAAATAATGGGGAAATCTGACCAAATCCAGTTTTTCCGCAGTAGGTTCTCTATTCTCGGACAGGCTCCTGATGCAGGTAATCGATCAAGTATAGCCAAAATTTTCTTTCATGGTCTTTTGTATCCAGCTTTCCACTTTCTCATTCAGTTCACGTGCTTTTAGGCCTTTTGATTCGATCAACGGTCCAATAATCACCTTGATATGCCCGGGATACTTACGGAAACTCTCTTTAGGCCAAAATTCTCCCGCATTGAGGGCCACAGGAATAACCGGTGTTCCAGTTTTTACAGCCAGCAGACTACCTCCCGGTTCAAATTTTGCCTGTTCACCCGGCGGCACGCGCGTACCTTCCGGAAAAATAACCATAGTGCGCCCCTGCTTGAGCAATGCACCGCCTTTTGTGACCAGCTGATTCAATGCTGCTCGGGGTGTCCCGCGATCTATGCTGACCGAGTTCGTCAAGTACAAACCCCAGCCAAAAACAGGAATCGTGAATAAATCACTATTAAATACCCAGGCCGGCTGTCTGAACAAAAAATTTGTAGCAATAGTCTCCCATGTGGACTGGTGTTTGGGTAATGCAATATATGGGCACGACGGCAGGTTCTCCCTGCCTACTACTTCGTAAGTCAGGCCACAGCATACTTTAAGTAACCACATTTGTAATAACGCCCAGTATCGAATCAGTACTGAACGATATTTATAATCAAACGGTGAAATGGCTAC
This sequence comes from bacterium BMS3Abin11, assembly GCA_002897635.1. NCBI lineage: Bacteria > bacterium BMS3Abin11. Next base: position 102,534 of record BDTD01000015.1, read on the forward strand.
CAGGATTAGAACTATGATGATAAGGCTGGGCACCATAAACAGGTAATAGAGGGATGACCGAATCCATGGTAACAGGCCATCACGATTTATGCTTTCCTCATACATAATTCAGAGGTTCCCTAGTCTCTCACGGATTGTTTCATCCAGTTCGCCAGCCAGCAAGACATCGGTAAAGGATGCAAGATCCTTGAAAACTATCACATCATCAGGTGAAAGCGGGCTATCTTTCCTTTTTAGCGTCTTTAGTGTCTGCCTACCCTTCCCTGTTTTAACCAGCACGGGCAGGGCGCCAACATCCTGTGCTGCCTGCAAATCACGCATGGAGTCTCCTACCGCTGGCACACCGCTCATTTCTATCTTCAGCCTGGCGGCGATATCATGAAACATTCCCGTTGCCGGCTTGCGGCAAATACAATTGTCATCAGGGCCATGCGGACAAAAGAAGACTGCCTCAATCAGGCCACCTTTATCTCTGGTCTCATCCAGCATGTGCCGATTAATTTCATTCAGCGTTGCAATGCTAAACAGACCCCGCGCAACGCCTGACTGGTTGGTTATCACCACTACGCGATAACCATGACGGTGCAGCAGGGCTATCGCCTCCAGTGAACCCGGGATTGGCCGCCATTCATCCACGGATTTGATGAAATCACAGGAATCCTGGTTTATGACGCCGTCTCGATCGAGAAGAATAGTTTTCATCAGGGTACCCTATTCCTTGCCACAAAATTCAGATACCCGTATGCGGCCATCTATCATCTTCGCTTCACGCTTCATTAGCCTGTCCATTTTTTTCCAGAAGGCCTCGAGCAGATCAAAATCGCCAGCAATTGCCGTACCCATAACAAGAATCAACAGATCCGCCGTCTCCTCAGCCATTTCCTCCAACCCCTTGCCCTTGGTCACACAGGAAGACATTTCACCCAGCTCTTCGGCCATCAGTGCGATACGGTAAACCATATCTTCACCACCGGTGCCGCTGAAATCGTGCTTGTCATGAAAGGACTGCACCATTGCCAGCATTGCAGCATATGAATCTCGCGATGTCGTCTCTTCAGGCACTATTTTGCTCCTTTATTGTAGTTGCGACAGGTCAGCGGTGCGCAGAAACATCTCACCCAGACGATCCAGCAGAGCCAGGCGATTGTTACGCAAAGCCTGATCTTCATCCATAACCATGACTTCATCAAAGAAGCAATCGACAGCCGTCCGCAACGATGCCAGGCTCGACAGTGCAGTAGTGTAGTCGCCCTTATCAAACATCACATCTACCTCGGAAGACAGATTTATCATTTGGTCATACAGGGCGCGTTCTGCCTTTTCTTTTAATAAAGCCGGATCAATAACAGTCGCGTCTTCCCTGTCGGCCCTGCGCAGGATATTCTGAATTCGCTTATTTGCCGCTGCCAGCGCAGGGGCAGCCTCCAGCCTGGCAAAGGCATCCACTGCGAGCAAACGATCATTGAAGTCTGTCGGCCGTGTTGGACGGCGATGCTTGACGCTACTTATTTGCCGCTTGCTGTAGCCCTTGTCTACATAGTAGGCCTGTAGTCGATCCAGCATAAAAGAGAAAATTAGCTCAACGACTTCATCCGATTTTTCATCGTCGATGCCGTAGCCCGCAACAGCCAGCACCAGTAACTGGCGAAGATCAATATCGAGTTTCAATTCGATCATTATTCTCAATACACCGAGTGCCGCACGTCTTAATGCGAAGGGGTCCTTGTCACCGGTAGGGATCTCGCCAATACTAAAGATACCACACAGGGTGTCCAGCTTGTCAGCAATGGACAACGCCTGGCCGGTCGCTGTGGCAGGCAATGAATCACCGGCAAAGCGCGGCAGATACTGTTGTTCTAAAGCTTCAGCAATCTCATTTTCTTCACCCTGCTCTAAGGCATAATAACGCCCCATCACCCCCTGTAGATCAGGAAACTCGGCCACCATGCCAGTCAGTAGATCAGCCTTGGCCAGCAGCGCAGCACGCTCTGCTTTTTCAGTGTCCGCACCCAGCAGTCCTGCAATCTGTCCGGCCAGTGCCTGTATCCGTATTGTACGGTCATAGACACTGCCCAGTTTATTATGAAAAACTACTGTCTTCAGGCGTTCAAGCTGTGAATCCAGTGTTTGTTTTCGATCGGTATCCCAGAAAAAGCGGGCATCTGAAAAACGCGCATTGAGTACACTTTCGTTACCCTCAACCACACTTTCCGGACGTATGCTTTCAATATTTGAAACAAAGATGAACAGGGGCATTATCCTACCCCTGTCATCGACGACCGGAAAATACTTCTGATGATCCTGCATAGCGCTGATCAGTGCCTCCTGTGGCACCTGCAGATAGGCCTCGTCAAAACTGCCAATCATGGCATTCGGCCATTCCACCAGTGCAGTGACCTCGTCCAGCAGACCAGAGCCAATGAGCGCCTGGCCACCACGCTCAGATGCGAGCCTGCTCACCTGCTCGACAATTACCTGCTGACGCAGTTTGAAATCTGCCATCACATGGCCACTCGCCTGTAGTGTTTCTTCATAGTCAGACGCGAAATAGAGTGACAACATGCCCGGACAATGAAAGCGGTGACCGCCTGTCTCGCGACCGGAATCAACAGTCAATAATGTGGTTTCGATAACATTGCTGCCATGCAACATTACCAGCCAGTGTACTGGGCGAACAAACTCGGCCTCCGTATCGCCCCAGCGCATGCGTTTGGGAATGGGTAATTTATGTAAAGCCGCATCGACTATACCCGGGATCAACTCACTGGCAGGCAAGCCAGCCTGCTGGGTGCGAAACACCAGCCATTCGCCTTTTTCTGTCTGCAACCGCTCAAGCTCAGAAACTTCCACCTTGCACGAGCGTGCAAAGCCGGATGCCGCAGGTGTTGGATTGCCCTCAGCGTCGAAAGCGACACCGACGGCAGGACCACGACGTTCAACATTACTGTCTGCCTGCTTTAAAGCGACATCTTCGATGAGTACTGCCAGACGCCTGGGACTGGCAAACAATTGATGTGCTACGCCTTTCGAAACCAGACCCGCATCCAGCAAACCCTGGGCTATGTGCTGAGCAAAGGCCTTGCTCAGGCGCCGCAGCGATTTGGGTGGCAACTCCTCCGTACCAATTTCAATAAGCAATGGCTGCGAATGTTCGCTCATGTTGTCTGCCCGCCATTCTTGCTGCGAGGAAACCCCAGTTTATCGCGGCTGTCATAATACGCCTGTGCGACGGCACGTGAAAGATCACGGATACGACCAATAAAACGTGCTCGCTCAGTGACGCTGATGGCCTTGCGGGCATCCAGCAGATTAAAAGTATGCGATGCCTTTAAGACGTAATCATAGGCTGGCAGGGGCAGCTGAACATCCAGTAGCTGCTGGCTCTGACGCTCAAAATCATCGAAGTGCCGGAACAGCATACTGGTATCGGCATATTCGAAGTTGAATGCAGAAAATTCCACTTCGTTTTCGTGGTAGATATCACCATAAGTCACATCATCCGTCCACACCAGGTCAAACACATTATTAACCCCCTGCAGATACATGGCGATGCGCTCCAGGCCATAGGTAATCTCACCGGTGACCGGCCGGCAATCCAGGCCACCGACCTGCTGGAAATAAGTAAATTGTGTCACTTCCATGCCGTTCAGCCAAACCTCCCAACCCAGCCCCCAGGCACCCAGCGTCGGCGACTCCCAGTTATCTTCTACAAAACGAATATCATGTTCCAGTGGATCAATACCCAGTTGCTTCAGCGACTCCAGATAGAGGTCCTGAATATCAATAGGGGAAGGCTTTATCACCACCTGAAACTGGTAGTAATGTTGCAGGCGATTCGGATTTTTTCCATAACGGCCATCTGTCGGTCGCCGCGAAGGCTGAACATAAGCCGCACGCATAGGCTCCGGCCCGATAGCATGCAGGAAAGTCGCCGGATGAAAAGTACCGGCACCCATCTCCATATCATAGGGTTGCATGAGGGCGCAGCCCTGGTCAGACCAGTACTGCTGTAATGTTATGATTAGCTGCTGAAAAGTCACATTTTCGTTATATTGGAATCATAAAGTTTTTGATTATATCAGTGTATGGGGGGTGGGTGGAGTAGGGTGGTTTTTTATTGTTGTGCTGGCACACGGCTTTGTCCCTGGCTGGATGAGTGCTTTTTTTCTTTTGCTTGTATTGATCCGTGTTTTTCGCCCTTTATGGGCGAGTTACTTTTACTTTGCTTGCTCAAAGAAAAGTAACCAAAAGAAAGAGCACCCGCATGCTTGCCCATAATAAAAACCATTATGGGTTCCCTGCGATGCTCGGATGAGCTGGCGGGGTGTGAACTCGGGCATGTGTGGTGTAACGACTTATCTGTACATATCAGCGTGGTGAGTAGCCATTAGCTGCAAGACACGTTTCGCCGGGAATGGCATGCCCTTTTCAAGAGACGTAACGCCGCAGATGATGGCTACTCACCGCGTCCGAAGGGAGACCCACAAATGACCCAATCCTGCGTTACAGCCCTTGTTAAGGGAACAACCATTAACTGCGGGCTGTGCCTTGTCTTGAATCATTTGTGGGTCTCTGATGTGCACAGATAAGTCGTTACACCACACTACCTCAGACAGGCACACCCCGAAACCCCAGCTCATCCTGTGCTTCTCGGCAAGCCTGAACGGGATTTTTAAGATCAACACCGAACATCAAAAGCAAAACCAATGGCAATCCTGTAGGTGCGAATTCATTCGCACAGGTTTTGTCCGAAAAAATTTTAACCTACATGCAAAAAGCAAGGCCTAACACGCGAGGTTTTTATAATTAGCTACTTTCCGCGCTATTGGCAAATTGAATCAAATCAAAAAACATCAATCTAGAAGGGTCACGAAGGGGTCAAACCTATTTGACTATGTATAAAGCCTTAATTCCTACAATTGCAGCCTGATCGATTAATATTGAAGCCTTAATAAGTAGTAGAAAAACACGCCCCCTTATCTTATCTGGTCCGACCCCAGGAACCCTTCACATATCTTAAGATGCAGCACCTGCCCGCTGAGTGTGAAACCTGAGTATATAAACAGTTTCATGAATCCGTGCTGGCTGGTTTTTCCCGTACTTGACCCCATCTTTCCGAAGCCCGAGAGTGTCAGGATTTTTTACACTTTCATCTTTCAATGCCGTGTTCTTTCCTGTCTTTCGGCATAATGCCTTGAATTTGTTTTGGTTATTATCTGTTGGCACGCAATATGCTTTACTGAGTTGTAGTTGTGAATGAGTGAATAAGAGGCTGAATGAAACACGCATGTAAAGCACCTGTAGTCGTTTCGCCGCACTACATGCGGGGGTATTCAGTGTGCAGTGTGCATTACACAGTCTCTGGAATATCGTTTGTTTTGAAATATGGGGAGAAAATCAATGTTCAACACAATTGAAAAACTTATGGTTGTTTTTATTGCAGCCTCCTGGCTTGCTTTGACCTCTTTACCCGCTTTTGCCGTGCCGATTGCGGTTTTCCAAAATGGCGGGGACCGGCTTGATGCCACGCAAAATACTGATGGTGGCTGGGGCTGGCCGTTGACTGGGACGAGTGCTAAAAACACCATTGCGCCGATCGCCATGGGGTTGTCCCAGGCTTACCGAAAAACCGGCTCGGCCAGCCAATTGACGGCCCTGCAAAGTGCCGGGGTGTTCTTTCTCAGTAAAGCGGGAAAATATTCGACGGCCGATGGTTATATCGCTGCTGAGCTTGATGCGGTTATTGGTGGTACCACGTATGCCGATCACATCAAGAGCAACTATTACGACAAACTGGCTAACCATACCTACAGCCTCGATGGTGGATCGACCTTTCTGAACACGGCAGAAGAAATTCAGCGGGTGATCGATGGCCGGGCCAGTAGCGGCAGGGGGAACCTGGCTGCCTGGGATATCGGCATGGGGCTGGTTAGTGCAGTCGCCCTCGGACTCAATACCAGCGATTGGGTCAGCGGGACGCAAGCCACCATCAATGCCTTGACGGGCACAGAATATTACGATGTCATAGGCTTGGCCGGTGCGGTATATGGCCTGGCTTCGGCCGGCGCCGATTTCGATCCCACCACTGGTGAACACGCAGCGGCCGGCAGTCTGGCCGACCTGGCAGGGATTCTGGCCTCCTATCAAATGGTTACTGGCGGTTTTACCTGGCATAAGAATTATATGATTCCAGCCAATAATGATGAAACCATCCAGGAAACCGCCTACGCCATTCTGGCGCTGAACGAATTCGACGCCAACCTATATTCCAGTGAAATTAGAGATGCTGGGGCTTGGCTGATCAGCACCCAACTCTCCACTGGCGGCTGGAAAAATTGGGCCGGAGGCATGGAGAACAATGAAGTCACCGGTGAGGCACTGTGGGCGCTCAGCAGTGTGCCTGAACCGTCGAGCTTCGCACTGTTGCTCCTTGGGCTGGCCGGTCTCGGTGGCGCGCGCCTCCGCCGCATACGCAGCTGACCAGTTTTCAAACTGAAGGAGTCAAACCTATTTGACTATGTATAAAGCCTTAATTACTTGAATTGCAGCCTGGTCGATTAATATTGGAGCCTTAATAAGTAGTGGAGAAAACCCCACCCAGGCCCTGTTCTACGACAGAGCTTGGGGCGTGTTTTTCAACTACTTATTACTCTTTACATTGTAAAAAAGACACGACCCCTTATCGTTGCGGCCACTGGAGTGCATTATGCTGCAACCTTCTTCTTACTAAGCCGAACCACGATTAGGCAACACTCAGCTTCTCTGTGCCTTGTTCACGGCAAGGCATCGGAACGCCACTGTAGCCATTCTACAGTAAGTTTCGATAACGAAGTCCGTGAAAAGGCACAGAGAAGCCCATAGGGAGTATCCAAAATGATCCAGCTCTGCGTTACGACTCTTGATAAGGGAACAACCATTCTCTGCGAGCCGTGCCTTAATCTGAATCATTTTGGGTCCTCTGAGTGTCGCCTAATCGTGGTTCGGCTTAGTAACTACCAGGTCAACATCACAATTGAGGACGTGAAGAAGAGCAACCAACTGGCTCATGGACTTACGTGTATTCGCAGGATCCAGAAGGCGATATAATTGAGGGACAGATGTCCTCAGTCGTTTAGCTATCTGACGCATACTCAGTCCACTACCTTCAATACCATCTTGAGCTTCCAATGTAAGTTTGTAAATAAGGAGTTCAGCGAGATACTTCGGATCCTCGTTGTACTCCAGGATCTGCTCAATGTGGATTGAACCTTCTTCTCCTGATTCCAGAACATAGGTAAAGGCCTCATTTCCTAGCTCTTTGTCTACAAATGCTTCCCCAATCCGATCATCGGAACATGGGCGTGGATCGGCTTCTCCGTAGGGAAATACATAAGTAGCCCCAGAACGGGTTATCACCGTAAATTCATTTCGCCTGTTATTTGATGTAACGCTGCGTATCTTCATAACACACCTTCACTATCTAGTTTTTCGATAAGTTGAATCAACCTTCGACTGGCCTTTCCCTCCATGGGCTGCCAGTTTTCGAGATCCCACTTAACTACCAGTCTCGATTTTTGGTAGATGTGGACATGTCGGGGAGAATGGTCTCCTGTCCATGTCAAAAATATGTAGTTCCCTCTACGTATCTTACCCATACGCACATGTTACCACACATGGTAACATTTGCAAGCCAATAGGGGGCAGGTAATGTATTATCATATCTAACAATCTTCGAGTGATAAACCTACACCACTACCATTGGCCCCATTCCAACAAACCATGTCCGAATGAATTCGGACCTACAATGTGCTTTTGATTTTGCAGTTGATGTTGACCTTAAAATCCCGTTCAGGCTTGCTGAGAAGCGGAGGATGAGCTGGAAATTTCGGGGTGTGTTGTTTGAGCGGTAGCGAGTTTCACATCCCGCCGGATCAATTGAGCATCGCAGGGAACCCGAAGGGCAAGCATGCGGGTGGCTTTCTTTTGGTACCTTTTCTTTGGCCATCAAAGAAAAGATACTCGCCCATAAAGGGCGAAAAACACGTCTTAATTCAAGAAAATAAATAAGAAGGAAACCCCAGCCGTGCGCCAGCACAAAAAACCCTAACGCTACTCCGACATGCGCCGATAAACCGACTCGGCCCGCGCCGCAAAAGCAGGCGTATACCGCCCGGGATTATTTATCGTAGGTGACGGCAAACTGGCCGCAAGTTCCGCCGCCTGCCTTCTATTGATCCTCCACACAGGGCGACCCCAGTAATAATAAGAAGCCGCCTGCACACCAAATATCCCTGGCCCGAACTGGGCAATATTCAGATACAGTTCGAGTATTCTGTCTTTGGAAAGTCGCCTCTCCATCTGCCAGGTCAATATAAGCTCATGCCATTTACGCAGTAAGTTACGTTCATTACTGAGGAAAAGATTTTTTACCGTTTGCTGGGAGATAGTGCTGGCGCCATATTTCACCTTCATGTGACTGAGGTTATAGTCCCAGGCATTCCTGATGGCTTTATAGTCGATACCATCATGTTGATAAAATCGTCCATCTTCTGCAATGATGACTGCCTTGCGCAGAATATAGGGGATATTATTCAACTCGACAGGGTTCCAGCGTACTTCGGGCAGTCGTGAATCAATGTTGGCTCGTTGCCGGTACTGGCGAATCAGGCTGGATTCCGGCACGGTTCCCTTTGCCAGTTTATCCCAATCCGGCCAGATGCCTGATAGCCAGTAAATATCTGCCAGCACAAGGCCGACAGAAAAAACGGTCAGCCATTTCAGTGATCGGACTAGCCATTTTCTTCTATTGCTGATTGCGGGCAATGATGAACGTTTGCGTTTTTTTGCCATACGTTATACCCGTATCATCAGAAATCAGTGCCGGAAATGCCTCATACCAGTGAATACCATAGCGATACCGTGTTCATCTGCCGCTGCAATCACTTCATCATCACGGATAGAGCCCCCCGGCTGTATGACAGCGGTCACACCCACTTCTGCCGCTGCATCAAGGCCGTCTCTGAACGGGAAGAAGGCATCGGACGCGAGCACCGAACCTTTTACATCAAGACCGGCATCGGCTGCCTTGATGGCTGCAATACGTGCGCTGTAGATACGAGACATCTGTCCTGCACCAACACCAATTGTCATGTGATCCCGCCCATAAACGATGGCATTGGATTTCACATACTTGGCGACTTTCCAGGTAAACAGCAAATCTTCTATCTCACGATCATCGGGTTTACGCTGGGTCACAATCTTCAGATCCTTCGCAGCTATCATACCGAGGTCACGATCCTGCACCAGCAGGCCGCCGTTGACACGCTTGAAGTCCAGTCCTGCTATCGGGTGATCCGACCACTGACCACAGGCAAGCACACGCACATTTTTCTTCGCCGATAGAACTTCCTGTGCCTCTTCATCAATCTCGGGAGCAATTATGACCTCAACAAACTGGCGATCAATAATGGCCTTCGCTGTGTGTGCATCCAGTGCCCGATTGAATGCGATGATGCCGCCAAAAGCCGATGTGGGATCCGTGCTGTAGGCATGGTCATAGGCCGCGATGATACTATCAGCTTCTGCGACACCGCAGGGGTTTGCATGCTTAACGATGACACATGCAGGGCCATTATTGAATGACTTGACGCACTCCAGTGCAGCATCGGTATCTGCCATATTATTGTAGGAAAGTTGTTTGCCCTGGTACTGTTTTGAGCTTGCGACACTGGCCTCAGAATAGCCCTGCTCGACATAAAAAGCCGCGCGCTGATGTGGATTCTCACCATAACGCATTTCCTGCACCTTCATAACTTGAATGCTGTAGGTGCGAGGAAACTGTTCTTTTTCACCGTCTGCAGGAAGACAGCCAAAGTAGTTGGCAATGGCGCCGTCATAACGTGCGGTATGCTCGAAGGTTTTGATTGCCAGATCGTATCGTGTGGCTTCAGACACACCGCCCTCATTGCTGGCAATTTCATCAAGTATACGCTGATAATCTGCGCTGTCTGACAGTACCGTGACCGCTTTATAATTCTTGGATGCCGCGCGCAACATGGCCGGGCCACCGATATCTATATTTTCAATGGCTGTTTCAAGATCAGTATCAGGGTCGGCAACTGTCTTTTCGAATGGATAAAGATTGACCACCAGTAATTCGATAGCCTGTATGCCGTGTTCCTGCATGACAGCCTCATCAATACCGCGACGTCCCAACAGGCCGCCGTGTATCTTCGGGTGCAAGGTTTTTACACGCCCGTCCATCATTTCGGGAAAGCCGGTATAAGACGATACTTCAATAACATCTATGCCATTCTCCATTAACAGACTGGCTGTACCGCCAGTTGAAAGAATCTCCACGCCCTGCGCAGCAAGCGTACTGGCTAATTCAACTATGCCTGATTTATCTGAAACGCTGATCAGTGCGCGTTTAATTACAATTCGGTTTTCCTCAGACATGGCGTAATCCTGTTAAATAAAATAGTTGGTTTATTATTGTGTAATAGTTAGTGATAACTCGGGCTGGCGTGTTTCTAATTCAGACCGTGATCACGCAGTTTCTTACGCAGGGTATTTCGATTGATCCCCAGCATCTGTGCAGCCCGGCACTGATTATTCTCAGCACATCGCATAATAATTTCCAGCAGGGGTTTTTCAACCTGCGAAATCACCATATCATAAAGGTCAGCAGGGGACTCGCCATTAAGATCTTTCAGATACAGTTTAAGTGAATTTCTTACACAGATTGCCAGAGGGCGATTTTTTTTCTTACTCATGCCACTGCATCTCGCAGGTCGGCAGTTGTTAAAAATAACTCTACCTTTGCCAGTTGCTCAGCTGACGATTCCAGCTGCATGATTTCTCTTCTGAATTCATTACTGCAGAAAAAACCTTTGCTGTACCAGGCAATATGCTTACGTGCAATGCGTACACCGGCATGTTCACCATAAAAATCATAAAGTTCCTGCAGGTGCGTCAGCAGCACTTCCCTCACCTCTGAAATAGCAGGTGGTGAAAGCTGCCTGCCAGTTTGAAGATAATGATTTATCTGGCTAAATATCCAGGGGTTGCCCCGTGCAGGGCGGCCGATCATCAAGCCATCAGCACCGGTAAATGCCAACACTTCTGCTGCTTTTTCCGGGCTGCTAATATCACCATTTGCGATGACAGGAATATTTACCTGCTGTTTAACCAGGCGAATTGTTTCATATTCTGCTTCACCACGAAAAGCACATTTCCGTGTGCGTCCATGGACTGCCAGTGACTGCACACCGGACAGTTCTGCAATCTCAGCAATACGGCAGGCATTCCTGCTGTCGGGATCCGTACCGGTGCGTATTTTCAGAGTCACAGGCACTTCAACACTATTCACCACTTTATCAAGTATCCGTGACACAAGATCTTCATTGGCAAGCAAAGCGGAACCTGCCTGTTTATTACAAACCTTCTTCGCCGGACAGCCCATATTGATATCGATAATATCTGCACCGGATCGAACATTTTCCTGCGCGGCTAGTGCCAGTATGTCAGGGTCAGCACCTGCAATCTGCACCACCACCGGACCTGGCTCACCCTCATGATTGATACGTTGACGGGTTTTTTTATTTTCCCACACAAGGGCATTGGCGTTGATCATTTCAGATACAGCCATGCCTGCGCCCAATGAGCGGCAAAGTTTGCGAAATGGTCGATCAGAAATTCCTGCCATCGGGGCAAGAACAAGCTGATTCGGCAATATATGCGGGCCGATCTGCATGTTATAGCTGTATGTGGTATCCGCCGCCCTGATGTCTATGCAATTAGTGGCAAGGGATAGTTGTAAATTCGATCTCTAGAGGAGATAGATAATACCCTTATACGTGCTATCTGTAAAAGAGCATTAGGAACCTGCTTTATTTCGATCTCTCCAGCCAGTTTTGACTGACGGGTCGCAACTCAAAACCGTCCACCCTTATCGAAGGTGTACGGAAACGTATATTTATATCTACTGCTTCATTGGGCATCATCACAGTAGACTTCTCTTTTGCCAGATACTGGTCCCGCGTAACGACGCGGCGGCTAATCATATTTCCCGCTCGATCAGTCAGGGTCAGTTCCAGTGCTGGAAAAGGTTGTGACCTGATAGCACGGTTGACCAGAATACTGGACACCTTGAAGCCCCCATCACGTCCGGCCAGCGGTGTTAACCTGCTTGATAGCTGGTCAATTTCACCGATATTCTGGATTTCGGGGACTGTACAGCCCGCCACCCTGCAGCCGGCCTCCAGTAAAGGCTTTAGCGGTGTAATATGCACCAGCTTATCCATATAAAAATACCCGACCTGACCTAGCAGAATAATAAACAGTACACTGATAGTTGCTAGAAGTGAGTATTTACCTACCCATACTGGTAACTCAGATTTATTCCTGCCTTGATTCAGATTTTGGATAAGCTGCGTTTGATCATCAGCTATTGCCGGCTCCCTCCATGTCTTACTCTGCCCCAGACCCAGTGGTATCAGGTTTTTTATGAATCCAACAACGGGCTTAGTCCTGTCTTTTCTTCGGCTTTCAGCAGCCAACTGATCACTGTCGTCTTCCTCGTCAGAAGAAAATATGGCCTCAGTCAGATCATTATCGGAGCTTGGAAAAATTTCCTCTGCATCTCCATTAGTGTCCTCTTCTTCGTCTGCGACCTCTGCTGCCGATAAAGCAGACTCAATTTGCTCCTTGCTGATATTTGCCTCTTCCAGCATGGCGTTTATTTCCATGGTGTCTTCGTAATTCAGTGCAGACAGCTCACCTGGCTCGGGAAAGTCCTCAAGGCCATGAAATAACCCATCCTGCTCTTCTGTTTTCAGCGAAATCGGAACATATGCCTCATCGATCTCCTCCTCTTCCGATGTAATAAAGACTGATTCGTCATGATCATCAACCGCGTTATCCGGGGAAAAGGCAACATCGGCTGTTTTCGGTAATGATTCGATAGAAAAAAACTCATCTGCATCTGCTGCCTCGCCAGCAACCGAAAAGGTATCATCAGTGACATAGCTTTTTTTACTCACTTCTTCAAGCGCTTCAGGGCTAGTTTCCTCCTCGTTGCTTTCGAGTGAAGGCATGCCCTCACTATTGTCTGTCTCCGTAGAACAGGCAGCCAACCATGAATTTTCCTCACCCTGCAGTAAAACTTCATCCTCCGCTGGTGCATCATCCGACAAGCTGTCATCGACCAGCTCATCTTCCTTTGTTGCCCTCAACAGCAGATCACTGTCAACAGGCACTTCCACAACAGGGCTATTTGCAGGCAGTGTAGCTATCGATGGCTCAACAATAACCGGTGTATCAACTTTTGCTTCGTCATCAGATTCGCCAGCTTCTGTTGTACCTTCATCACCAGCTGTTGTCGGTAGGTCAACCTCACCATCGTTTTCAAATTTGGTTTCGCCACCTGGCCACATGCTTTCTGCACTTAAAGAACCCGGGTCAACCTCATCATCAAACTCTGATTCCGGTACTGGGTCATCCTGATCAAGTGCAGAAATATCGCTGGCAAATGAAGTTGTTTGCAGGATGGTTAGATCCTCTATCTGAACGACTCCGCTACCTGCCGCTTCAACGGCATCTACCTCATTACCCTCGTCATTCGCATCAAAATATAACAGGCTCTCCTGCTCTTTATTTTTTTCCTGCGCTGATGATGGAGAGTGAAAATCATCTACCTCGGGCTCAGGAAAAGGCTCCAGGTCAGCTACAGAATCTTCCTGATGCACTGGCGATTCTGGCTCTTCTCTATCGCCTCCTACAGGCTGTGATTCGGTAACAGCTGCAGTATCTGCAACGTTGTCCATAATGCTGAATGTAAATTCTGAACCCCGGCTGTCTGATAACCCTTTTGTACTGGTACTGGCAGGATCTTCGATAAAATCGTTGCGCGGGTCGTCAGTAAGATTCCAGCTTGAGTTGAAAACTGAATAGCAGTTACCGCAGCGTACCAGACCCTCGTGAGCTTTGATGTCCTTGTTAGACACCATGAATACTGACTGACATTTCGGGCACTGTGTAAACATTATTGCATTGTACCTGTTAATCAGAGGCTTCTTAAGTTTCCGGATGAAGATTTTTCTTTTACCGTCACCATCAGCCAGTCGCCATCTTTTCCCACCTGCAGGATATTGCCCGGCTCAAATGCGTCAACTATCAACGTTTCCTGTGTGCGCAGTATACCTGAAAGTACCAGCACTCCCTGCTGCGCCCGCATTTCCAGCAAATGAGACTTTAAATCAATTAATGTACCCGCGAGTATATTGGCAAAAACAATATCACCTCTGCTGTTTTCAGGCAGCTGCTCCGACAAAAAAAGTTGCAGTTTTTCACTTACTTCATTGATCTCTGCATTGCTACTGCTCGCCTTCAGGGCCTGAGGGTCGATATCTACCCCTAGTGCACTTGCAGCGCCCAGCTTGAGTGCGGTGATTGCCAGTATGCCTGACCCACATCCAAAATCGATTATCTTTTTCCCAATAAGCTGCTGTTTCGTCAACCACTGCATACACAAGCGCGTAGTTTCATGGCTGCCGCTGCCGAACGCCATCCCGGGATCAAGCATAACATTTGTTGCATCAGGATCTGGAACATCACACCAGGTTGGGCATATCCACAGATCACGTCCGTAGTGCATTGGCTGGAAACGGTCCATCCAGCACCGCTCCCAGTCCTGGTCAGGCAGGCTCGCTACTCGATAGTCCGGTAGATTCTTAGGCGCAAAGGTACCAGTGAGCTCTGCTATTACCGTATCCAGACCCCGCTCTGCATTAAACAGGCCTGTTGCCAGGCTATTGTCCCAGACCGGTGATTCGCCATCCAGCAAGTCAAATAATGGATGCTCGCCGGCATCTTCGATAGTGACAGCCTGGGCACCTGCAAGCTCAAGTCGCTCGGTGACGAAATTCAGTTGATCTTTTTTTACAGCAAACGAAATTTTCAGCCAGGACATGAAGGGCACCTCGAATAATTCATGAATATACATCCAAAACTATTTGGGGTGCCCTCTACGCCGTATTGGTAATATTTTTCTCAAGGTAGTGGATATCAAACTTGGCACTTTTGAAGCCATAATCCGAGACGATACGACGGTGCAAAGGAATATTGGTTTTTATGCCATCGATAATGACCTCGCTCAAGGCACTGGACATTCTCGCCAGCGCCTCTTCCCGGTCTGCTCCATGGGCGATAAGCTTACCAATCATGGAGTCATAATATGTGGGAACAAAATAATTGTTGTATACATGTGAATCAACTCGTATACCCGGCCCACCGGGCGCGTGAAACTGAGTGATTCTTCCCGGTGAGGGCATGAATGTCTCAGGATCTTCTGCATTGAGGCGGCACTCTATCGCATGCCCCCTTATCTCGATATCGTCCTGTGTAAAGGGTAGTGGGTCACCTGCTGCTATCAGTATCTGTGCCTTGACGATATCTATCCCCGTAATCATTTCTGTTACCGGATGTTCGACCTGGATACGCGTATTCATTTCTATGAAAAAGAATTCTCCCTTCTCGTAGAGAAATTCAAAAGTACCTGCACCGCGATAACCAATCTGGCGACATGCTTCGGCACAACGCTCACCAATAGTATTACGTTGCTCTTCTGTAATACCTGGCGCAGGCGCTTCCTCTACCACCTTCTGGTGCCGACGCTGCATAGAGCAATCACGTTCACCAAGATGTACTGCATTGCCATGTTTATCAGACAATACCTGGAATTCAACGTGACGCGGGTGCTCCAGGTATTTTTCCATATAGACGTCAGGATTATTGAAGGTGGCACCAGCCTCTGTGCGCGTCAGCACAATGGCGTTCAACAAAGCAGACTCGCTATGCACTACACGCATACCACGCCCACCACCACCGCCCGAAGCCTTGATGATTATGGGATAGCCAATTTTAGATGCAATAGCGAGGTTGGTCTCATCATCAGTACCCAGCACGCCATCTGAACCCGGGACACAGGGGACGTTTGCGTTATGCATAGACTGAATAGCTGAAACCTTGTCGCCCATAGTGCGTATATTCGCAGCTGTGGGGCCGATGAAGATAAAACCACAGGCCTCCACAAGCTCCGCAAAATCCGCATTTTCTGATAAAAATCCGTAGCCCGGGTGTATCGCATCGGCATCCGTGACCTCTGCCGCACTCAAAATAGCGGGGATATGCAGGTAACTTTGGCTGGCTTGTGCAGGCCCAATACAGACAGATTCATCTGCAAGCTTGACATACAGGGCATCCCGGTCAGCCTCCGAATAAACGGCTACATTCTGGATACCCATCTCACGGCAGGCTCGCTGGATACGCAGGGCAATTTCCCCACGGTTGGCAATGACAATTTTGTTTATCATATGGAACCCCTGATCAATAATGCCATGCCTCTGCGAGACCTGAAGCGTGCAGATACAAAGCGTGCTTCGGAGCGAATGGCCGGGTCCTTTGCAAGAAGTGCAATGCCGTAGATGTGCGCTTCAGGCCTCGCCCTACGGGGCATGCAGGCTGATTTACACTCTGCGTTGTCACATTTCACCAGGCCCAGGCATGCCTTCAAAGTTCCGCCTTGATTATGAATCAGCCTGTATGCCAGAGATATGGCATTATTGATCAGGGGTTCCATTCTTTAATTGATAATGAAAAGTGTTTCACCAAACTCTGTAGGGTCACCGGGTTCTTTAAGTATCGCGACGATTGTCCCGGCTTTGTCCGACTCAATTTCATTGAAGATTTTCATCGCTTCAATGATGCACAGGGTATCGCCAACCTTTACCTTGCTACCTATCTCAACAAAATTTTTCGACTCGGGAGATGGCGCAGCATAGAAGGAACCTACCATAGGTGAGGTAACAGCATGGCCCTCAGGAAGACCTGCCATGTCATCAACCACATCCGCTGTAGCCACTGCTGAAACTGGTGCTGCAACGGGTTCGATTGCAGGTGCCACCGGTGCCGTTTCAACGACTGTTGAACTTCTACTGATACGGATGGCATCATCACCTTCCTTGATTTCAATCTCGGCAAGCCCTGAGTTTTCAAGCAACTCAATCAGTTTTTTTATTTTACGAATATCCATTTTAAGGAACCTCTGACTTATTCTGGACGAAGTAGATTGCGATATAAAATATTCAGATTTAAGGCGCAAGCCGCATGGAATAGCTGGCTATTGCGAAGGTTTGGAACGAAGAAGCTGGACATTTTAGGCGTAAGATATGAGTTCATGAATAGATCAGAGGCTCCTTAACCTTTGGATGTCAGAGTTATATCGATTGCAGCGCGCAAGGCCAGGGTGTATCCAGCCGGACCCAGCCCGGAGATCACGCCCTTCGCCAGATCCGACAACAGGGATTTTTGGCGAAAGGGTTCACGCGCATGCACATTGGAAAGATGAATTTCAATAAAGGGAACGGCAACTGCTGCCAGTGCATCACGTATCGCAACGCTGGTATGGGTGAATGCTGCTGGATTAATAATAATAAAATCACACTCGACCGCATGTTGAATCCTGTCAACCAGCTCATGTTCGGCATTGCTTTGCATAAACTCCAGTTCAACACCATTTTTATCGGCAAGCATCTGACAATCAGAATTAATACTGGCCAGTGTCGCCGAACCATAATGCTCAGGCTCACGTTCTCCCAGCATATTCAGGTTTGGTCCATGTAATATAAGTATTTTAGTCATCGTGCAGGAGTGTTTCAGACCAATAACAGGGTGTATTCCCAATATGTTGCCTAATCACCGGGAAATTGTCCAGTTAGATGTAAAATTAATGGAGTTAGGGTGATTTTAACAGCAAAGTTGCGACCGATTACAGATGATTTTCTATCATTTTTTCCAGTTCCTGGCGACTGAATTCACCTGATTTTAAGTAAATGGCGTTGCCATTTCAGCCAAACAATACACTGTAGGGCAGGGCGCCGAGACGGTTACCCAGGGACGTCATCAAAGACCTTGTTATATAGAAAGATGCCGCAATACCTGCCAGTAATGCCAGTCCGGCAAACAGCCAATTATTGTAGTCACTTTACGCTAGCTGCTTTTGTGGCTTTTTTAATAGTTTCCGTGAACTCAACCCCATTCTGATAGCCAATAACACGCAGGCTTTGTATTTCCTGTCCATCCAGTCCGAAGAATAACAAAGCGGGTGGGCCAAACAGATTGAATTTCTTTAATACCGCCTTGTCTGCCTCATCATTTGCTGTCAGATCAAGCCGCAAGAGGCTATATCCCGAAAGCGCATTGATGACTGTAGGTGATTTGAATGTGGTGTTTTCCATGCGCACGCATTCCACACACCACTCTGCAAAGAAATCAACAAAGACCGGCTTGCCTTCGTTCACCGCCCTGCTAACCGCTGCTTCAAGAGCCGGCAGGCCCTTGACATCTTCAAACTTCAATCCTACCCCTGAGTCTGCATCACCACTCGGCGTACTGACATACTGATTAGTACCAGAAATTTTTTCCAGCGGATTAAAGATATCTGCAGCACCAGTTAACGAACCGATAAATAGTGCGAACCCATAGAGCATAAGGATGATGCCTGTTCCTTTCCAGAATTTTTGCCAGCCGGAGGCAGTATCAGACAAAGAATCAAAGGCACGCATGTAGATCGCTGAAACTATTAATAGTGCAGCCCACAATGCCATGGTGACAGCGACCGGCAGTATGCGTTCAAGCAGCCATATTGCGACCCCCAGCATCAGCACACCAAACACGGCCTTCACGGCATTCATCCAGGTGCCGGCCTTCGGCAGCAAGCTGCCTGCGGATGCGCCGATTAATAATAGCGGCACACCCATACCCAACGACATCACAAATAGTGCAACACCTCCCAGCACAAAGTCTCCACTCTGACCTATATACAGCAATGCGCCGGAGAGAGGGGCTGCCACACAGGGGCCGATGATCAACGCCGATAGCGCACCCATGACGAAGACACCGCTATAGGCTCCACCGGGTATCTTACTGGATTTTTCAGTCAGTTTAGTCTGTAGCCCAGCAGGCAATTGAATATCATAAAAACCGAACATGGAAAATGACAGCAATACAAATACCAGTGCTGAGGCGGCGAGTACCCAGGTATTCTGGAACGCCGACGACAATAACTCCCCGGTCAGCCCCGCAAGCATCCCGGCAAACGTGTACATGATAGTCATACCAAGAACATATGCCACCGAAAGCATGAAGGCCTTTTTGCGTGTGATGCCCGCGCCCTGGCCAACAATGATCCCGGACAGAATAGGGATCATGGGAAACACACAGGGCGTCATTGATAACGCAAGACCAAACAAAAAGAAGGCAATGATCGTGGAGATGATACTGCCACCGGCCAATATTGCCATCACGCTTTGTTCATCTGACACTTCTGGCATCGAGTCCATACGAGGTATGTCAGACATACTTCTGGATAAATTAGTTTTTTCTGGCGCTGAGGCCACCGGTATAACAGAGCGCTCTGTATCGCTAATGCCATCACCCAGGCTTACATCAACCGTTTTAGTTATCGGTGGATAGCAAATACCTTTATCCGCACAACCCTGATATTTGGCGATCAGCTTAAATTTTCCATCAGTGCTTTTTCCTGACAGAGTTAGATCAATAGTAAAGTTATAATGATAAACCTCTGTACGACCAACAAACTCATCTTCTTTGATATCACCAGCAGGCAATTGATAGGGTTGTATATTGATCCCAGGGGTGGCGCTTTTGAAGACAAACTTATCCCTGTAAAGATAGTAATTTTCAGCAATAAGCAGTGATACAAATACTTTATTCGCGGCAGTAGAAATGACACTAAGCTGGAATGCCTCATCCGGCGGTAAATACTCATTTTCTCCAGCACTTTGCTCGAGTAACGACGCCAGTCCGGACCGTGTAGCAGGAGTTGATAAAGGTTTTTTAACGGGTAGAGAAACAGGGGGCAGGGCGCTTGTTGCGGGCAATGCGGGCAAAGTAATTTTTAGTTCTTTGCTTATGGGAGGATAACAAACGCCTAATGGATCATTACAGCCCTGGTACACCACCTTAAGGGCAACACTTTCTGTACTTTGATCACTGCGAATAACCGGCAATTCAATAGCGACGGACTTTTTGTATATTTCCACATCGCCAAAAAACTCATCCTGTTTAAGGATGGCAGCAGGCATCAAAGGCTTATCGAGGCGGTTGGAAGAATCTTTTAACTCAAATGAGAATTTATTCTGATAAAGGTAATAACCCGGAGCAATCTTCCAGTTTAGTGTAATCTTATCGGCACTTACGATCGGCTCATCAAGCACAAAGGCCTTGTCCGGCTCGAGTAAATCATCCTGTGACCACGCCTGAACACTCGTCAGCACCATCAATACAGCCAGTAGCGTACGAGTTATAAAAATAGCTCTCTTCATTTATGTCACTCTGATTTGTTTTTGTCTGGATGAAGAACCCAGTTCAGATAATCTGATAACCCACCAGAAACTGAGACAGTGATGATCTCTGGAAGTTCGTATGGATGCATATCCAGGATACTTTCCTCTAATGCACGGTAGTTGTCAGACGAACATTTTATCAGCATCAATGATTCATTGTCCTGCTGCACTTTACCCTGCCAGCGATAGAAGGATTTTACCCGAGGGATTATATTTATGCAGACAGCCAGTTTTGACTCAAGCAAAGAGCTAGCTATGCCTTCTGATTGATCCATAGGACAAGTCACCAGTACCAGCAAAACCCCTTCTTCCACTAGTTGGTCAGTATTATTGGACATTTCGTAACCTTTTGATCATATCTACACAACCCTTAACTTATTTATTATTGAGAACTGATAGGCTATTCTTGTCCGGCAACCAACCCAACGCAAGCCCTTTAAATATGTCTGAATTTGTCACACCAGTCATTTTGCCTGGCGAAAAAGAAATCCGCTTAATCCAACCAGATGGTGAAAATATTCGAGGTTATTTTTACGATACCGGTAATGGCCCGGTAGGCATCTATCTGCATGGCTTCCGCTCCCATTGCAATGGAGAAAAAGCGCTGCAGTTTGCTCAACACGCCATTTCCATGGACCGCTCATGGCTGCGTTTTGATTTACGTGGACACGGCAGATCAGATGGTGACCTGAAAGATCAGATAATCTCATCCGGGGTTTCTGACCTGTTGCGAGTAATTGACTGGGTAATTGACCGGCCACTGATTTTGCATGGCTCAAGCATGGGTGGCTGGATCAGCCTGCTGGCTACCATGCGTCGCAAACCACGTATTTCAGGCATGATGCTGATCGCTCCTGCCTTCAATTTTGTGCAACACAGCCTGTCTACACTGCCCGTTCAGATACTACAGCAATGGAAAGCTGAAACCTACATGAGCTTCCCTGATGCCTATGGCGGGGAACCCTACACACTGAGGTATGACATCATGCAGGACGCAGAACAATATGATGTGATGAATACAGATATATCCATTGATATACCTCTACATATTGTACACGGTGAGAATGACCCCATAATACCTATTACGTACACAGATAAATTCATCCGTCACGCACATTTACCAGGACTCATATTCGAAAGGATACCGAAGGGGGACCATCGCCTGACTGATCACATCCCACTAATAATTAGCCATATCGACTGTATATGGCAGGAGATTTACAAATGAGAGGCCTCCCGCTGGGACTTTTACTGTTCATCCTTGCACCCATTGCTGAAATCTGGCTAATGATTGATATTGGCTCTGTTATCGGCGCCGGCTGGACCGTGCTGGCAATAATTGCCACCGCTATCATTGGTGGCACGCTGGTTCGCTATCAGGGTATCGGTATCTACGCCCGTATGAATCAATCAGTCTCCCGGGGAGAATTGCCCGCCATGGAAATGGTAGAAGGCCTGGCCCTGTTTATCAGCGGCATACTGCTGCTGACCCCGGGCTTCATAACCGATACCATGGGTTTCCTGATACTCATCCCGCCCCTGCGCCGCTGGTTTGCACTCAACATGCTGAAACGCTTCTTCATTATCCCGAATGCAGAAAATCCAACCTCTGGCGACGATCTGAGTGCTGGCCCAAAAACGATTGAAGGCGAATTCCGGCGAATTGACAAGTAAATCAAAATCTTTTGATTTTCAGCAACCCCTTGAAATTTTCCCTGTCACCCTTATTTGTCTAGCAGCTTGACATACTTCGGTTCATGCTTATCATTAGCACTCAACACTGTAGAGTGCTAATTTCGCACCGAAGTCTATAATCAATTAATTATTGGAGATTTAAAACAATGAGTATTCGACCCCTTCATGACCGTGTAGTCGTACGTCGACTGGACGAGGAACGTACCACAGCCGGTGGTATCGTCATCCCTGATTCCGCCACCGAAAAACCAATGGAAGGTGAAGTCATCTCTGTTGGTAATGGCAAAATCAGTGAGAACGGCGATGTCCGCCCACTTGATGTTAAGCCTGGCGACAAGGTGTTGTTCGGAAAGTATTCCGGCACCGAAGTCAAGATCGATGGCGAGGAACTTCTCGTTATGCGTGAAGACGACATCATGGCAGTCGTTGAATAAACGATTATTTAAAATACAGAATATACAGAGGACAAAAAAATGTCTGCAAAAGAAGTTAAATTTGGTGAAAGTTCACGTGCTCGCATCCTCGCCGGTGTCAATATCCTGGCAGATGCAGTAAAAGTTACCCTCGGTCCTAAAGGTCGCAACGTCGTACTGGACAAAGCCTTTGGTGCACCAACAGTGACCAAAGATGGTGTTTCCGTTGCCAAGGAAATTGAACTGGATGACAAGTTCGAAAATATGGGTGCGCAAATGCTGAAGGAAGTTGCTTCCCGCACTTCCGACATCGCCGGTGATGGCACCACGACAGCGACCGTTCTGGCACAGGGCCTGGTACGTGAAGGCCTGAAATCTGTTGCCGCCGGCATGAATCCTATGGACCTTAAGCGTGGCATCGACAAGGCTATTATTGCCGCTACTGATGAACTGAAGGAGCTGTCTCGCCCATGCTCCGATCATAAGGAAATTGCGCAAGTTGGCACCGTTTCCGCAAATTCTGATACCGCAATTGGTGACATCATTGCAAAGGCAATGGGAAAAGTAGGTAAAGAAGGCGTTATCACAGTCGAAGAAGGCACCGCGCTGGACAATGAACTGGATATCGTTGAAGGCATGCAGTTTGACCGCGGCTATCTGTCACCGTATTTCGTAAACAATCAGGACAGTATGACTACTGACATGGAAAATCCGTTGATCCTTATCAACGAGAAGAAAATATCCAATATCCGTGAACTACTACCAATCCTTGAAGCCGTAGCCAAAGCAAGTCGTCCGTTGATGATTATTGCCGAGGACATTGAGGGTGAAGCACTGGCTACACTTGTGGTAAATAATATTCGCGGCATCGTCAAAGTTTGTGCCGTGAAGGCTCCAGGTTTTGGTGACCGCCGCAAATCCATGCTGCAGGATATCGCAGTCCTCACAGGTGGCCAGGTGATCTCTGAAGAAGTCGGACTGAGTCTGGAGACGGCTACCATCGAGCAGCTAGGTAGCGCCAAGCGCATTCAGGTTACTAAAGAAAACACGACTATCATCGACGGCGAAGGCAGCCATGACGATATCAGCGCCCGTGTTTCTCAGATTCGTACCCAGATAGAGGAGGCTACATCTGACTACGATAAGGAAAAAATGCAGGAACGCGTAGCCAAATTGGCCGGCGGTGTTGCTGTAATCAAGGTTGGTGCAGCAACAGAAGTCGAAATGAAAGAGAAAAAAGCACGCGTAGAAGATGCACTGCATGCTACCCGTGCTGCGGTAGAGGAAGGCGTAGTCCCCGGTGGCGGTGTAGCACTGATCCGCATTTCAGACGCCGTTAAAAAGATCAAAGGTGATAACCCCGACCAGGACGTTGGTATCACTATCACACTGCGTGCGCTGGAGGATCCACTGCGCCAGATCGTTGCCAATGCCGGAGCAGAAGGCTCCGTCGTCGTTAGCAAGATCGCAGAAGGTAAAGGCAACTTCGGTTACAACGCTGCCACCGGTGAATACGGTGACATGATCGAAATGGGTATCCTCGATCCGACTAAGGTAACTCGTACAGCTCTGCAGAATGCAGCATCTATTGCGGGCCTGATGATCACCACTGAAGCAATGGTTGCTGATAAACCCAGCGATGCTGCTGCTGGTGGTGGTATGCCAGATATGGGCGGTATGGGTGGCATGGGTGGTATGATGTAAGACCTGGCCATTTAATAGCACTAAAAAAGCCCCGCACTATTGCGGGGCTTTTTATGCTGTGTTGCATAGTCCGGTCGAGCCTGTTGTTACCTGAACCGCTCCAGAAATAAGACTACCTCTCAATTTGCGGCAAACCTGGTCAGGAATTTGTCCAGTTCATTGGCAAAAGATTGTCGATCACTTTTACTTAACGCAGGTGGACCACCAGAATTAATCCCGCTAGCCCGTAGTGTATCCATAAAATCTCGCATATTTAAACGCGCCTTAATATTTTCATCTGTATACAGCTCCCCCCGAGGATTTAGGGCATGAGCACCCTTATCAATCACCTCCGCAGCCAGCGGAATATCACCGGTAATGACAAGGTCTCCGGCAACCAGGCGCTTAACAATCTCATTATCTGCAACATCAAAGCCAGCGGGTACCTGTAAAAAATCAATAAACCGCGACGGCGGTATATGTAACAGATGGTTAGCCACTAGTGTCATTGGCACTTCTGTTCTAGTTGCTGCCCTGAATAATATGTCCTTAATCACAACTGGACACGCATCAGCATCCACCCATATTTTCATTTCTCACAATATCCAGTAGTTTGTGAAGTAGCGACGCTTTCTGGCATCTGGTTGAGGCTGTTTTTTGCTGGAACGAACTTGAACGATTTGTAGGTAATGGTTAATTTTGGTTTCATTATGCCTTTTAAATTAACAAACTTTTTATAGCCTCAATATTTACATAAGCAGTAGCTGGGCGCATCGTTCCCGGCTGTCCGAGTGAGTGAAACGAATAACTTAATATATTTGTTTGCCATGTGTATTTAGTAACCCAATGATTTTCCAAACATACCAGTGGGTTTACATTCGCCACCCTTCATCGCCTCTGATACCAGCTGCTGTGCTAGTTCAGGTTGCCAGATATAATACTGGTAACCCCATGAGATCGAAGCTTTTTGTGTAATGCATTCGCAAAAATCAACTATGGATGGTTTTATTTTTTCTTCGGGAAAGACTGCATCAGTATTTCCCTCCTTATTTGCTCTTGCCTGGAAACCGCTTTTTGCCGGCTCCAGGATGCCTAAAACACAATTATCGGTCATTTCTTTCTTAGTGTCGTAATTCCAATCTGGTGTTTCTGCATTGGTATTTCCGCCTGCGACAAAAGTGGATAAAATCATGAAAGCGAGTAATTGTTTTTTCATTTCAATAAAGCCCAATTTAGGTGGCTAACATAAGTAGCCTTGACATTTTTTGTACAGCACATAGCGAAGCGGCACGGTGTAAAAAATGGTCAATATTGAACACATTGTTATATGCAAACTTACGTATGACTATGTTTTTTTTCTGTCCAGATCGCCTGATGCAATACAAGCATCCAAATCCTTTAGAATCCCGTTTTCAATATTATAAATCCATCCGTGAACGTAGAGCTCGCGTCCCTGTTTCCAGGCATTTTGAACCATAGTTGTGTTACAAATGTTTGTCACCTGTTCTCTTACATTTAGCTCACAGAGTAAATCTAATTTTTCATCATGCTTTAACCCATTAAATTTTTCGGCATTGAAACGGATAACATCCTTAACATGCCTTAGCCAATTATCAATAAGGCCATGCTCTTGATTTTCCATTGCAGCCTTAATGCCGCCGCACCCATAATGACCGCAAATTATAATATGCTTAACTTTGAGGACATCGACGGCAAACTGTATAACAGAAAGACAATTTAAGTCTGTATGAACAACGACATTAGCAATATTCCGATGTACAAATACTTCACCAGGAGGCAAATTTACTATTTGGTTCGCAGGAACTCGACTATCTGAACAGCCAATCCATAGATAATCGGGAGCCTGTTGCCTGGATAATTGCGAGAAAAACTCTGGGTCTTTTTCCTTGATTGAGGCTGCCCACTCCAAATTCCTGTCAAAAAGATACTTTAGCGTTTTCAAAACTCAAATTATCCCCATACATTGTTTTTGTATACAACATCGAAATCACTGGTGGAAAAGCGGGGCGCTATGAAGGAGCTTAGCTTTTTTTCATCCAGGTGAATTTACCTTCGTTAGGCATTTTATTTGTGTGCAATTGGCTTATCTGTGAACAGGTAATCTTTTAACTCTTTGTCAAAAGATGTGTCTTGTCTACGAATCCACTCAAGAACCATTGCGGCGTGTTCCTTTTCTTCATCTCTGTTGTGGGCAAGGATAGCCTTTAATTCTTCATTTTTACATGCATCAACTCTCTGGTTATACCAATCTACCGCTTCAAGTTCTTCCATTAGCGACACTATTGCTCTATGCATGTCTCTTGTTTCATTTGTAATCTCATCAATCGGTTCGTGATAACCTTCATTTGCCATTTTCTAGTCCTCGTTAAATTGATTGTTTTGATGCTGATCTGATCTTGACGCTCTCATCAGGGGCTTTCAAAGGGGACGTATTGTGTGTTCTTTGCAAACAATGTGACACTTTTGAAAGCCTCGCTGGATGAGTTCGTTAGGCAATTTTCTCTTGAAACAGGCTTGACTAGGTACTGTGATTATACCGTATCTGTTATTTTCGGATATATCAAATGCCTGCAATCACCCTGAAAAATATACCAGATTCTCTCTACGCACAAATAAAAGATGCTGTGAGGATTTGAACTCAGCTGCGCCCTGTAGCGATATCAGGTGGAGACAAAGGAACCGTATTGCCCGCTGGAGCTTTATATTAGAGGAAATTTTATCGTACTACTATAAAGTCCTTTATCTACACCATGTAACCTAGATCCGAGGCATAACTAGGATAGGCGAAAATCACTCCTTTAAGCTGGTTTGCGGTCATTCCGACCTTCATGGCAATGCTTAAAACGTTTATTTGTTCCTCGGAGCCAGGGCCTAGCAAATGTGCCCCTACAATTCTACCTGAGTCTTTTTCAATAAGAACTTTATACGCAGAGTATCGCTCTCCGACACGCATTGATGAGTACCAATCACCAGTCTTCCCAAATTTGACATCAAACTCTATGCCTTGTTGATGTGCGTCTTCCTCGAGAAGCCCAATACTCGCCATGGGTGGCAGTGTAAATACTGCACTTGGTATTGGTGGGTAATCAACAGCAAATTTATCTTCACCAGCAAGAAGGTTTTTCGTCGCTATCCGTGCTTCATACGCTGATACAGGAGTGAGATTAGGTGCACCCGTATCCGCACAATCTCCTGCAGAGAATATAGCGGCATTAGATGTGCTGCGCATGAATTTGTTGACCTTGATTCCTCTTCTTCCAGTTTCTACACCTATGGCCTCAAGGTTAAGTGTATCGATATTAGGCACTCGTCCCGCACCGTGCACGACGAGATCACAGATAAGATTTTTCGTTCCCTGTGTCGTTGAAAACTCAACATGAAATTCATCATCCATCTTAATAACCTTTTCCACACGTGACTCAAGGCATATATCAATTCCCAACTCCTTGCTTCGCTCCATTTGCAATTCAACAAGGTCTGAATCAAAGTTAACTAGTGGGCGCTGCCCCATCTCAAGTATGATGACCTCTGACACTCCTGCACGCCTGGCAATGTGTGCAAATTCGAATGCTATGAAGCCACCACCGACACAACACGGTTTAAACTAACGCCAGACTCAGCCGCCCCTATAGCAAGATGGCGATGAACCCAATGCAATGCAAAGCGGTATTTGAGAATATAGCATCTAATTTCTGATTGAAGGATAATTGAGTCGCATCCTTCTTTGGCAGTTGAGATTTGTATTGTTAACATCCTGGAATTTACCTGTAACCAAAAAGAGTATTTCTTCTGAGTTATCGATGCCTGTTACGCGGCCCAGGGCGCAGGAATGTTTTAATCAGTCCTATGTATCCCATCTATAATTATTCATACACTACCTACCATCCTGCTCTATTTTTGTTAAAAAAATACTTTTACCGGGAGTAATATGCGATTAATGAAGCCTTTGCTATTGTATGTTGATTTAAGAAGGAACCAACCATAGCAGGCGGTGATTTTGCACCTACTCCTAGTTTTTCAACATTGAGGGCATAGACAGTAAAAATGTATCGGTGAGGTTTATCTCCGCCAGGGGGACATGCTCCACCATACCCGGCATTACCAAAATCATTTATACTTTGTATGCTTCCTTTGGGGGAAAGATTATTTTTTAAATTACCGGCTCCTGCTTTAAGACCTGTAATATTTTGTGGGATATCAAAAACTACCCAATGCCACCACCCACTTCCAGTTGGAGCATCTGGATCATAGGCAGTTATGGCATAACTCCTGGTATTTTCTGGCGGGTTCTGCCAATTTAGTTCTGGTGAAATATTTTTTCCTTTACACCCAAACCCTGAAAGAACCTGGTCTTGCGATAACTGACCATTAATATCAGTACTTTTTAGCGTGAATCCTTGAGCGTAACTGCTTGATACCATAAATACCATAACACTCATCAGTAGTAAGATTCTCTTCATTTTTACCTCCATAATTCTAAGCCTAACGCTATGCTAACCAGCTGGCTAACCCAGATCGACGAGGAGCGGCGGGCTGGACAGTCCGAGTTGACGCAATTGATAGGCATGACTATACTATGTAATAACATTTGTAATAACATGCTATAGGTATAACTGCTATGCTAAAAGTCAAAGTCACCGCTGTTGGCAATTCTATGGGTATTTTGCTTCCAAAAGAAGCGCTTAACAAGCTAAGGGCTTCAAAAGGTGACACCTTGTATCTCGTTGAGAATCCCGAAGGATTTACACTTACCCCATATCAAAAGGATTTTGAATCTCAAATGGAAGCCGCCGAGAAGGTACTGAGAAAATACCGAAATGCTCTTCATGAGCTTGCCAAATGACCGAACCCCATTGGGTTTTGGGTGAAATTGTTGTTGCGGTTCACCAGATGCTAATTGCTGAGCATAATGGCAGTCCAGGTATCCAGGATGTGGGGTTACTCGAATCAGCCCTGGTCAGACCCCGGCAAATTTTTTCTTACGATCCCAAAGCGACGATTTTTGATCTCGCTGCTGGTTATGGTTTTGGCTTAGCAAAAAACCACCCTTTCATTGACGGCAACAAACGTACTGCGCTATCAATCGTCGCGACATTTCTAGAAATTAACGGATATAACCTTGATGCACCCGAGCCCGAGTCTGTGATTATATTTGGAAAGCTAGCTGCTGGCGATCTATCCGAAACGGAGCTATCTAAATGGCTCTGCGATTTTTCAATTTATACTGCCTAACGAGGCTGTAGAAAAACCCAGTTCCCCGCGCGATCTGCATGAACGTCTAGTTTTTTTTGATTTCTCTAGTCAATCCAGCACAGGTTCAACCACTGACATTCTATGACTGCATATCTGTTCGTGTGAATTTTCCTTGTTATGTATTGTTGGTTCCATTTCCACCAGACAACGAGCTTCCATATTTTTCCTTAAATTCTGATACTATACGTTTTGCAACTCTCCGGTAGGAATTGAAGTCCGCTCGGTCCGTTGGTAGCCCATGAGGCGTTCGATTTACTAAGCCTTCGATACCTTTTTCATCAAAACTACCGCTCTTTTTCCCTGCCATGATTCTCTCCTTGTGACTTATAACGACCAAACTATGTGGCGCACACAAGCGCAGCATAGTTTGCGTCCGAACGAGCGCCTTAGGTGACATTTGTTCCGAAAACAACGGACAAGCTACTCGCTGATCCACTGTGTTGCTTCGGCGAGCTCGCAGTTGCGAAATACACGAACATGCCCAGGAATCCCAAGTCCAAAGATTTTGATGGCTGTCCGTATCCAATCGATATCCGATACGACTGCCATTCTCTCCCAGCCTGTGAAGTGCTTCAGGCCTAATTTTGCATCGTCCCACATGGCGGCGGCTTCGAATCTTGTGAAGTCTTCGCCTAGGTGGTAGAGGAATCGAATCTTTTTCTGGTGGGAAAACAGTTCCTCCACCGCTGGTATTATGACGGACTCGTAGTCATTCGCAGTTACCGTCCCTTTTGCAGTGAAACCGAGAGCGTTCTCTGGTAAATCAGGAATCTTTTCAATCATTTGATAGTCTCCTTTTTCAAGGTGTAGGGGACGGAGTTAAAATGATAAGTTAACATCATATTCCCTGGCATACTTCTCACCCTGCTTAATACTATATGAAATTACCGGGCTAGGAACCCCAAAGTAATCGGCTATCTCCTTACCTGAAATCCCTAACTCTCTACTTGCCCAAAAAGAAATTAAATTCTTTGCCCTTAAAATACTTTTCGCATCAAATCGCTTAATGACCGCTCACCGGTACGAATCATGGCATTCACACCCGGTCTCCTCCAAGGCCTTTTCCAATCGAGATAGAAATTCCTCCCTGTCTTGATTGTCTCTAAATAGCTTCCGTCGCTCTATTCCCCGGGTAATTACATGATATAGATACAACCAGGAGTGTTAGTCTTTCGTGCCGGGGCATGTACGCAGAGTACTTTTAATCTGGGAACAGGTCAATTATCTTAACTCCGTCCCCTATCCGTTCTGTTCATGATACTCTCCCTTTGAATTTTTTTAAGACCATCTAACAATCACTTAAAAGTTCTTTTTTTACTTTAGCCAGCAACATATCGATTTGCTTCTCATCAATATTACCCCGGCAATGTTCAGCGATTTCCATGCCGATCAGTATTACCTCTTGAGGGTAGCCGAGTGCTTTAGCTAGTTTCAGTGATTCAGCTAAGCCAAGATCATGGCTGGAAAAAACATCTGATTTGAGCTGGATGATTTCAACAAAATTCAATCGCAGAACCTGCCCCGGCTTTCCGGTATTTTTCAGGGCATCGATCAGGATAATCCTGTCTGCATTTTTCAGCTGTTCAAGCAGAGCCGGACCGGGCCGATCCAGTGAGAGGAATGATAGATGTTTGTCTTCCATTGTCTGTTTGCTGTATTCCTGCCTGAGTTTTTCAAGCACTTTCCAGCCGAGCTGATCTTCTGCAAATGGAGAGCCAATCCCTATTACCCTTATTTTTTCTTCATCTTTTTCCAGTGAGCAGGTCTCATCAATAACAGGCTCAGTATGGCTATGATGCTCCACCTTCAGCTCGAGAAAATGGGTTGCACAGGAAATGCAGGGATCATAATTTCTGATCACCTTCTCCGCATGTAACCTCAATACATCTTCATCCTTATCCAGCCCAAGGTGCTCCAGTGACAAACGTAGATCCTGTTCGATGCGCGCCTGATTCTGGCTGGTAGGCGGGACAATGCGCGCCGTTTTAACCTGGCCCATGCCATCCAGCTCATAGCGATGCCACAATAATCCTCGTGGCGCTTCAGAACAGCCAAAACCGATGCCGGCTTTGGCTGTTACCTTTACATGTGGCTTTTCGGGTTTGCTATAGTTTTCCAGTAAGCGTGCGGCTTGCAAAATCACATAGTGGATTTCAACCGCACGTGCCACAATACTATGGAACATATTGCGGCTGGGAAAAGTGATACCGGTGGCATCCATGGTCGAGGTGACTGCCTGAGGTAATTTATCCCGGTTTAAATTAATTCGCGCCAGCGGCCCAAGTAAATAAGGCAGTCCCTCTAATAAACTATGCAATGCCGTTGAATGGGCTACCTGATGTTCGGCAAAATATTTTTCATATTCCTCAATGCCTATATCCAGCCCCCTGTCCGATACGATACGACCACCATTCAGGGGGTATTCACTGGCATGGCGCATGGCGACAGAGATAAAATCCTGTTCATCATCTGGCAAATCCAGTGATGCAGTCCATTTAACCAGCTCCTCAGCATCCCTGATTGCATCATGCAGCCGTGCAAGCATCAACGCCATCTTTTCTTCGCTCGGGGCTTTATGAAAGCCACCGGCGCAGACACCCACTGGGTGTACTGAGCGGCCACCGAACAGGCTTATCAGATCGTTACCCAGCGATTGCAGCCTGAACCCACGGTGAACCTCATAGGCATAATCGGCGGACATTTCAATTACACTGTTAAAACCAAGATAATCAGGTGCCGCCAGCATATGGATATGCAGGCTATGGCTTTGTAACCATTCCCCACAGTACATGACCCTGCGCATATCATGGGTCCAGGGAGTAATTTCCACCTCGAAGATGGACTCTATCGCATGTACAGCACTCATCTGGTAAGCCACCGGGCAAATACCACAGATGCGGGCGACCGTATCCGGGATGTCGTAGTAGTTACGGCCTTCGAGAAATTTTTCAAAAAATCGTGGCGGCTCATAGATGCGTAAACGCAGTTCATTAATCTGCTGTCCGCGGATTTTTAGCTCCAGTGCGCCTTCGCCTTCAACGCGAGCCAGCACCGGCACATGGATATCTATGCTTCGGTGTTTCATTTATTCTGTGTCCCATCTTCCGTGCTTAGATCGTGAAATTCTTTCGCGCCACTGTTGATAAACAGAAAACACCTTGCTGCCTCATCTTTCAATAGTCCCAGTCCTTCGATACGCTGATACAGTGAATGAGTATTGATATTCTCGGCAGGGCCATAACAGGCATAACAGGCCCGTCCCATGGAAGGGCACAGGGCGCCACAACCTGTGCGTGTCACCGGCCCCATGCAGGGTTCGCCTTTGGTCACCAGTACGCAGACATTCTGCTGGCGTTTGCATTGCTGGCAGACATTTTCATTTGGCACTTCAGGTATCGCGCCAAACAGCAGGCTGCGTATCGCCTGTGTGACCTGCCAGCCATTCACCGGGCAACCCCAGAGTTCAAGGTCGACCTTGATGTGCTGGCTAATGGGCGTAGAGGTATCAAGGCTGTGAATATGCTCAGGCCGGGCATAGATCTCCGCAACCCATGCTTTTGCATCAGCCATATTGCGTAAAGCCTGTATGCCGCCGCTGGTTGCACAGGCACCAATACTGATTAAATAACGACTGTTAGCGCGTATTTTTTCAATGCGCTGCTGATCATGTGGGGTGGCAATGCTACCTTCAATAAACGCAATATCGACCGGTATATCTTCATCAACCGGGCCTGCTTCGGCAAAATGCACAATATCGACCTGTTGCGTCAGTTTCAGTAAATCCTCGCCCATATTAAGGAAGGCCAACTGGCAACCGTCACAGGAGTTGAATTTGTGTACCGCTACTTTAGCCCTAAGTTCAGGATTGCTCGGCATCTCAAAAACCTCGCTTGCCAAACAGGGGCTTCAGTTCTTCATAATTAAAGACTGGGCCATCCCTGCAAACAAACTTGCTGCCATATTGGCAGTGTCCGCAATGGCCAATGCCACACTGCATATTACGTTCCATACTCAACCAGATTTTGTTTTCAGCAACACCCTGTTCCAGTATATAGTTAACCACCACCCGCATCATAGCCTCGGGCCCACAAAGCATCACGATGGCCTGTTCCCGGTCAAATACCATTTGTTCAAATAAATCAGTGACCCGGCCGATATGAAAAGGCCATATCGGATCGCCATCATCTGCCGCGAGCAAAACCCGGGTGTCAGGCAATTCACGCCAGTGATCATAACGCTTGCGCCAGATAAGGTCGCTGCTATGCTTTACTCCCTGGACAATATTCAGTTTGCCAAAACGCTCACGCCGATTCGCAATATAGTTGATTGCGGAAACCACCGGTGCGCAACCCAGTCCACCGGTTACGATCACAACATCATGTTGTTCTGCTTCCAGTACCGGCCAACCACGGCCATACGGCCCGCGAACACCTATTACATCACCAACATTGAGACTGGACATGGCATTGCTCACCCGACCCACTGCGCGGATGGTATGATCGATAATATCATCGTCTTTTGGATCAGAGACAATGGAAATGGGAATTTCACCCACGGCATATAAATACAGCATATTGAACTGCCCGGGTTCAAAATTATAGGCCAGCTGTATCGCTGGATCAGTAAACTGCAGGCGCAGGGTATACATATTGGGCGATTCCTGAATGTACTCTATGATTTCCGCTGTCATCGGCAAATAGGGGTTAGTCATGCGCCTCACCCTCACAGATGATGGCTGCTTCTTCGGTAAAATCGATTCCAACCGGACACCAGGTAATGCAACGTCCACAGCCGACACAGCCTGAACGTGCAAATTGCTCATGCCAGCTTCCCAGTTTGTGTACCATCCATTGACGATATCGCAGACGGGTATCAGGACGGATAGTCAGTCCATGAATATAGCTGTGCTGCTGGCTGAAACAGGAATCCCATTGCCGAAAATGCACACTATGGCTTCCGTCCAGTGCGGCTTCTTCATATTCACTATGACAAAAACAGGTGGGGCAGACCGAGGTACAGTTGCCGCAGGACAGACAGCGCTCGGCTATTTCCTGCCAGCGCGGATGCTGCAGATTCTGCTGTAATTTTTCACTCAAATTTTTTGATGGCAAATGGCGTTGCTGCTGTTTAGACTGCGCCATCGCCCTGTCTGCTGCTTGCCGTTGTGCTG
This sequence comes from bacterium BMS3Abin11, assembly GCA_002897635.1. Classification (NCBI taxonomy): domain Bacteria; species bacterium BMS3Abin11. The sequence goes on from BDTD01000015.1 coordinate 137,174, forward strand.
TCGTCGCCTCGTTCAGCTTCAGTTGTTGTCTGACAGAAACACCTTTCTCCGTATGCGCCTGAATAATAAAACCATCATCCAGTTCCGTCAGCAACAGATCATAGCCATAACTGGCTGTGGGGCCATCACCGGTGGAAGCACAAAAGCAGGTTTCAGCCGGATGGGTGCAGTTGACCGCGATAAGAAGCAGCCCATCTCTGCGTGCTCGATAGTAAGGGTCGGCATAGCCATGCTGAAGAAAATGTTTATCATGGATATATAATGCCGCAATGTCACAGCTACGCACGCCGATAATCGCCAGAGGCTTTTTCTCCGGCAACGTTTGCTGGAATGTGATTTGCCCTTTTGTTTCACAGCTAGATTGCCACAATGACTCATGTGGTGAAAACATCAAAGGCTTCAGCGCCTGTGGGCCATTGGCCCAGGCAAAATAACGTTTATGTCCACGGTCTTCAAGCCGGTAGAACCCCGGTTTTTGTGTATCGCTCAAGCCCTGTGGCAGGGAGTCAACACGACGAAGCACATCGTAGTGTATAGTCTGTTCATGAAGCTGAGGGCCGATGCAGGTATAGCCCTGTTGTTCCAGTATATTTACCAGCGTCTGGAATTTGCAGCGAGGCATAAACTCTATATTATGCGATGGTGTTGTCATTTATTAGACCTGCATATATCCTTAATATTGATGCCTGTATGGTCGGGTAAGTGTGGTACCAATTTTTCTCAGCGTCAACTATACTGGCTGTTAAATCATCGGGATTTAATCAATATTATGTGCCTTGCCATTCCCATGAAAATTATTGAGATAAAAGGCCCCCAGTCGCGTTGCTACGCGAAAGGCGTCGAGCGTCAGGTGAGCCTGTTTATGATGCAGGATAAGCAACTGAAAATCGGCGACTATGTGATGGTGCATGTCGGTTACGCCATACAAAAAGTTAATGAGCATGAAGCTCTTTCGTCCTGGGAGCTTTATGATCAGCTGGCAGATCTGGACCACTGATCATGCATGAACTTTCTATCTGTCAAAGTATGTTGAAGCAGGTTAATGCACTTGCCAGAAAACACAGCGCGAGTCAGGTTCAGTCTATCCATCTGCAAATTGGGCCACTCTCCGGCATTGAAGCAGAATTGTTAATGCAGTCATTTCCGCTTGTCAGTGCAGGCACTATTGCCGAAGGGGCGGAGCTTCACATTGAAAAACTACCGGTGCGTATTCGTTGCCAGCTTTGCAATAAAGACTCTAATGTAAGTGTAAACCAGCTTATCTGTCCCCATTGCGGAGATAGCGCAACACAGTTACTCAGTGGTGATGAAATGTTTTTACATAGCATCAAGCTTGATGGATAACTAAATAGATAAAATTTCAGGAGCCGGTCTTATGTGTGATACCTGTGGCTGCAATATTACGCCTGCCAATGAACACCTGATTAAAGCAGGCGGGAAACTGGCTAAAACTCCAAATGGCAATAACAGTATAAGCATACTGAAAAACCTGTTATCTGAAAACGATCATCAGGCCGCTCACAATCGTCAACACTTCAACAAACACAGCGTACTGGCTGTTAATTTGATGTCCTCCCCCGGTTCCGGCAAAACAGCTCTACTAGAGGCCACTATTGATATACTGAAAGACAGGTTCAATATCGCGGTTATTGAGGGTGACCTCGAAACTGAAAATGATGCATTGCGTATTCGCAATAAAGGCATTCCGGCGGTTCAGGTCACTACCGGCAGTGCCTGCCATCTGGATGCACATATGCTGCATGATGCCCTGCATCAACTGGATCTGTCCGCGCTGGATATCCTCTTTATTGAAAATGTAGGTAACCTAATCTGTCCGGCCAGTTTTGATCTGGGGCAACACAGGAATGTTGTTCTGCTTTCTGTTACAGAAGGGGATGACAAACCGGCAAAATACCCGGTTATGTTTCGTGCAGGCGATCTGGTATTACTGACTAAAAACGATCTTTTGCCATTGCTTGATGACTTTGATAGCGAAGCTGCCAGGCAGCATATTCGCAAGCTTGCCAACCCGGCACCGGTACTGGAAATATCAGCCAGACAACCCGCCACTGTTTCAGGCTGGATTGACTGGCTAGAAACTGAAATGAATAAAATGAGGCATGAAACGGTAATACCACACTCGCATGTCAGATAAATCAAAATACTGGCTTGATGCCATACATGAAATAGCAACAGAGCAAGCATTTCGTATTATGAATGTCTGCGGCGGTCATGAACGTACAATTAGCCTGGCCGGCATTCGCAGCCTGTTACCCAAAAGTATCGAACTGATCCCCGGTCCAGGTTGCCCGGTTTGTATTTGTCCGGAGGAGGACATCTATCAGGCCATGCAACTGGCGCTGCATGAAAACATCACCCTGCTTGCCTTTGGTGATATGTTGCGTGTGCCCGTGAATACTGCAAAAAACCAACCGCGTTCACTGGAACAGGCGCGTAGCCATGGCGCTGATGTAAAACCCATTGCCTCACTGCTGGATGTCATCAGTATCGCCCGTGCGAATCCGCAGCGAAAAACCGTTTTTTTTGCCGCCGGTTTTGAGACTACCATGGCACCGGTTGCGGCCATGATGCTGGAAGGTATACCGGACAACCTGTTGCTGCTATTGTCAGGCCGACTGACCTGGCCTGCCGTCGCCATGTTATTGCAATCGCAACAGGCCGGCTTTGATGCGCTGGTGGCACCGGGACATGTTTGTGCAACCATGGGCGCGGAACAGTGGCAGTTCCTGATCGATGATTATCAGCTGCCCGTAGCCGTTGCCGGTTTTGAAACAGAAAGCCTGCTGGCGGCGTTTTATTCCGTATTGCGACAATATCAGGGGCAACGCCTGTTTCTTGATAACTGTTATTCACAGGTTGTTCTGTCCGCTGGTAACTCATGCGCACAGGAATATCTACAGATGGCCTTTGACGTGGTTGATAGTCAGTGGCGCGGAGTCGGTGCAATTGCGGTATCTGGTTACCAACTAAAGTCATCATTTACCATGCATGATGCACGGCTGCAATTCCCGGACTACGAGGTGCAAAATCGACGCCGTCGCGGTGAGATGCCACCCGGTTGTGACTGCGCCAAAGTCTTACTGGGTAAAATTTATCCAGACCAGTGTCGCCTCTATGGCAGAGCCTGTATCCCGCAACATCCTGTTGGACCCTGTATGGTATCCGATGAAGGGGCATGTCAAATCTGGTGGGCCAGTGGCCTGCGCGATAATACGCCTGAACAACTCGCGTTATAGTTAATATGCTCAATGACGGTTATGCCTGAGGCGAATATTACCGACAAGGTTCAAGTGGCATACCAGCTATGCATGAGCGGACAGGTGCAGGGGGTGGGTTTTCGCCCCTTTGTTTATCGCACCGCAACAACGCTCGGTATTACCGGCTGGGTTCAAAATGGCAAAGGAAATGTCATAATTCATGCCCAGGCAGATGAGCCATGCATCAACCGGTTTATTTATCAGCTCCTCCATCAGGCACCGGCCATCGCCCGCCCGACTCTGGAACACAAAAACAGCGCAGACCTGGAAGACCTCAGTGAGTTTACTATTCGCGCCAGTCGCTCATTGTCTAAACCGGTCATACATACCCCGCCGGATTATTATCTTTGTGGTGATTGTATCAGGGAGCTGAATGATCCCACCAACAGGCGTTATCGTTATCCCTTTATTAACTGCACCCAGTGCGGCCCACGTTACAGCATTATTCACCAGTTACCTTATGATCGCATCAATACCAGCATGTCTGAGTTTGTTCTTTGCCCGGACTGTCAAAAAGAATACGCTGACCCGCATGATCGTCGCTTCCATGCCGAACCCGTGGCCTGTCCTGTCTGTGGTCCGCAGTTAACTTTTTGCAGTGAGGAAAAAATCATCAGCGATACGCAACAGGCTCTGTCAAAAGCTATAGACTTTTTACATGCCGGAAAGATTATTGCGGTTAAGGGAATAGGGGGTTACCACCTGATCTGTGATGCACGAAATGATGAAGCAATACAAAACCTGCGCCTACGCAAAGCACGACCTCACAAACCGTTTGCCATTATGTTTCCTGCACAGGGAGATGATGGTCTGGATTTTGTACGCCAGTATACAAAACTGGATCAGGTAGCCGCACAATTATTAACTAATCCGGCAAGGCCGATAGTATTGCTGGAGACAGAACAGCGTCATGAGCTGTCAGATAATATTGCGCCGGGACTTAAGCAGCTTGGCATTTTTCTGCCCTACAGTCCGTTACATTATTTACTGCTGCAGGAATTTAATGCACCGATAATTGCAAGCTCGGCCAATATCAGTGGTGAACCTGTACTGACTGACAATGATGAAGTTGAACAACGTCTTGCGCATATTGCCGATGCTTTTTTGCACCATAATCGTCGCATTGTTCGTCCGGCTGATGACAGTGTGTACCAGCTGATCAATAATCTGCCCCGACCAATACGCCTGGGTCGGGGTGTTTCACCTCTTGAACTCGAGCTGCCTTTTAATATTGATACACCTGTGCTGGCAGTGGGTGGGCAAATGAAAAATACCATCGCTCTGGCCTGGGATAATCGTCTGCTGGTCTCGCCGCATATTGGTGAGCTTGACTCGCCGCGAAGTATGGAAGTGTTTGAACAGGCAATCAATGATCTGCAAAATTTATATGAAATTGAGGCCACAATCGTTGCCTGTGATGCGCACCCTGATTACCGTTCTCATCGCTGGGCAAAACAAAGTGGCAAAAAAATAGTTCCGGTGTTTCATCACCATGCCCATGCCTCCGCCCTGGTGCTTGAAAACATTCAGGCAGAAGTGACGCAAAAACCCTGGCTGGTATTTACATGGGATGGAACCGGCTATGGTGAAGGTGGCAGCCTCTGGGGAGGAGAAGCCCTGTTTGGGCAACCAGGGGCATGGCAACGGGTCGCCAGTTTTAAACCGTTTTATCTTCCCGGTGGTGACAGGGCCGGGCGTGAACCCTGGCGCAGTGCCGCTGCGCTATGCTGGCAGGCAGGTATTAACTACAGGGCAACTCAGCAAGTTGCATTATTCAAATCAGCATGGGACAAACGCATTAACTGCCCATCATCAACTTCCGTTGGCCGCCTGTTTGATGCAGCAAGTTCATTAACTGGTCTGCTCGATAAGACCAGCTTTGAAGGGCAGGGGGCTATCTACCTGGAAGCACAGCTGGATAGCCGGACGGATGCGCTTTCAGAAGCCGAACCCCTGGCAATGCATTTGAATGAAAAAAATATTCTCGAAGCAGACTGGAGCAGCCTGCTGCCAATATTGCGAAACAAAGACCTGAGTGTTGCTCAACGCAGCCAGTATTTTCATAGCACCCTTGCCGCTACCCTGCTAAAAAAATCAGCCCTGTTACGCGAATGTTATGGTGACTTTTATATTGGCCTGACTGGTGGTGTTTTTCAGAATAAACATCTGACTGAATATATTATTAAAATGATGCAGCAACAGGGTTTTGTGGTTCATTTAAATAAACAACTGCCCTGTAACGATGCGGGTTTGAGCGCCGGGCAAATTATGGAAGTTGCTAGCAGGTTAGCCAGAACAGATTAATAATAATTCAATAACAGGCACACTAAAATGGAACACACACATATCAGCCTCGCACATGGCAACGGCGGACGTTATATGCGGGAGCTGATCGAAAATATCTTTGCCCGCCATCTGAGCAATTCGCTACTGGATACAAACAGTGATGCAGTTCGCCTGCCACAGACTGAAGGTGAACTGATGATGACCACCGACGGCTTCATTGTGCAGCCGCTGGAATTTCCGGGGGGAAATATTGGTTCACTGGCAGTGCATGGAACCGTCAATGATCTTGCTGTTTCCGGTGCTATTCCCTGTTATCTCAGCCTCAATGTCTTTATTGAAGAAGGACTTGAAATTAAGTTGCTTGAACGGATTATCAATAGCCTGGGGCAGGCAGCAAAACAGGCTGGCGTTTATGTCGTTGCCGGCGATACCAAAGTTATACCTCGCGGTCAGGGCAGTGGGCTCACCCTCGCGACAACCGGCATTGGCTACAAACAGGCTGGCCCCGATCTTTCTATCCATCATATTCAGGCTGGTGACTGTATTCTTGTTAGTGGTCCGGTCGGTGATCACGGCACTGCAATTATGCTGGCACGGGAAGAGTTTGGCATCAGCGGCGACCTGCAATCGGATGCGGCCAGCGTTTATCCGCTAACCCATGAAATTATGCATATTCCCGGTTTACGCTTTATGCGTGACCCTACCCGTGGGGGGCTGGCGACGGTTATGCATGAAATTCTTCAGGCCAGCGGTTTTGGTATCCGGCTGGAACAGGACAAAATCCCCATTCGTGATCCTGTTAGCGTCGTTTGTGAGATGCTGGGTTTTGACCCCCTCTATCTCGCCTGTGAAGGTCGGGTGGTTGCAGTTATTGAAAAAGACTATGCCACAATCGCATTACAACGCTGGCAACAACTCCCGCAAGGTAAACAGGCTGCCATTATCGGCCAGGTCACTGGCCACACGAGAAGGCAGGCACATGTAGTGTTGAAAACCCTGTTAGGCGGGGAGCGTATACTCGAAGAACTGGAGGATGAACCCCTGCCCAGAATCTGTTAAGGAAGCTCTGATCATTTAGCATATCTTAAAAATTATCATTTTGATTTTCGTTAAACAATCAGATCTAGACAGTGAACCTGTATCGTCAATACTCAAAATACTAAAAAAAACTGGAAAACTTGTGTTGAAAGGGGGTGCGCCGGAGAATCAAAAAGACTTGTTCGTATAAAATCAATCAATTAACTACCAGGGGTATTTAGCTTATGTCTTCATCATGCAGTAGGCGTGAATAACTACATCAAAACGCTTACTGGCTTCCTGTAGTGTTTCCAGGAAAGCTTTGTAGTACGGTTCATCATGAAAGATCGTCTTGCGACCACGACCTCGGTTCATTACATGATGAAACGCACTTCATATTCTATTCGTTGAGGTCTGGGCATTTGGTGAGTCTATATCAGAGAGTTTACATTGTAAAATAGACCCCTTTTTTCTCTCTGGATGAGTTTGTTAGCCCAATTTTTATTGATGCAGATTTACTTTCAATACTTTATTTAAAAGACGAAAGTGTTTATCGAGCGAATAGATTGCGCAATCATTCTGTTTAGCATTTTGCGCAATGATTAAATCAGGAACCCCCACCCCATTTGCCCCTGATTTTAAACATTTTACCTGGAATTCAATTATTTCCTCCCAGTGAATATCTAATGGTATTTGAGTTACTTCATAAAGTAGGTCAATGACTTTCGTTTGCTTCTTTATCTTTAAATAAGGCACTAGCTCAGCCAGTATTATGTCATTTGTAGTGATCAGATTTTCATCTATTAGAACTTCCATATCTGCGGAGTTCTCACCACCTCGAAAATAATCTATCCATATTGATGTATCCACCAAGACTGCCATTAACGACGGTCTCTTAATTCATCAAGATCAATATCTAAATCAAATTTCCCCTTATATTTTTTAATATCAGAAATCTTTGATTTTCTTACTAATTCTTCAAGCGCTTTAACAATAACTCCTGTTTTTGTGCTTGTATGGGTTATTTTCATTGCTTCATCTAGTAAATTCTCGGGTAAATCAAGAGTAGTTCTCATATGCACCTCCTAAGCTATGCATACGATAATAGGATATTATGCATAAACTTTCAAGGGGGCTAACGTTTAGGGTAAGTTGCGCATGAAACAGAGCGAAGCGGCGTGTAATGCGTCAACTTGACCCGCTTGTTAGAAGGCATTGTATTTACACTGGTAATCGTTATGAGCTTTGCCATTGAACCTACTTTTTTCTATTTAGTTTAGACGCCCATATAGCTAGTCTATGCTTCATTGCCAACTGAGATATCTGATCTTGAGGGATAGGTTGTATTATTTTGTCGTGTACCAATAGACGATATATGAATTCGATTTTTTCAGTTGCCGAATCTGTGGGTTCAAATTCAACAACGCCTCTTTTTTCTCCGTATTTCACTCCTTCAGCGATTGCCTTTTTTACTAATTCCTTTTCATTCTTTAGTTTCTTCATGGTTAGGAAATGCCTTCTAACGTCCGTCGAGTAGGCCGAGGGAACCGCCCCTTCAGGCTCTCACAGAACCGTACGTGAAACTCTCGCTTCATACGGCTCTTCATGTCCCCCGCAAAGTACCAGGTTTGCATAAGCCGCTAGTTCCTCCCATTGCTGGTTGACCAGCAACCTATTTTGGACATTCGCTCCATTTCCATTACAGAAACTTCATCACTACTACGAGCTGATCCGCCCCTGTGCCCTGCATCGATACTCTCGCCTCGTGGGGTTGCCACTTGTGCTTCTCTCTTAACATCAGGGCGACAGGTTCTCAAGTTCCATACTAAAGCCTGTATTATGTTCATGCCCCCTATATGCCGACTGCCGTCTTGCCTGTAATCCAGTTAACATCAAGGCTTATCCCAAACTTAAGCTCAGAGCTCGGTTTTGACAGTATCAGGTCGCCATTTCGACACTTCGTCAAGGGTTCACTTGCGTTCATCTCTATAACACTCACTTGACCATTCTTGATGGCCTTTTCCCAGATCGCTCACGACCATTGCTCTTTACAACAGCCGCATCGGGCAGTTTGATTCCAGCTACTGGCAGCCGAAACCGAGAGACCTACTCTCATCTTTAGTACAGCATGAATGTCTCACGACATTCTTCATGACACACGAGCTAAACGGCGCGTTCACGCGTCCGGTGGAGGCGGGTTTTTTGCCGGAACGAATTTGAGCGTCTTGTTATGTTTTTTACAGCAGATCATTCGCAGCCTTAACGATGTCCGCAGACAATTCTGTTGGTTCAACATAGCGACCTTTTCCCTTGCCCACAACCTCAAGAAGCCCCATTTCGATAAAAGAGTAAACCATAGCTTTTCTAGTTGCACTAAAATTTTCAATATACTTGAATGAATCATTCTTCTGCTTAATAAATGCATCTAAAGCCCATAGGTCATGTCCTGTAAGGCCTCGAAGCTTTTTAATCTGTGTACTCGAAATGTTATTTTCTACTTCTAATTTCTTAAGAAGAACATTCGCCACATTCGAGTTAATTTCGACATGACCATATTGTGAAATGAATTTTAAAATTGACTTTCTTGAAAAGAAGAACAGTATCAGAACAACTATTGGCCATTTAAGAACATCTATTAATTTGATGATTTCTTCAATGGGCATTTATTTGTTCTCTTGTGTTTGATTATCTATTAACATAACGCCTAAATAACAGGCAATTTACTCAATGGGCGATTTTGCCCATTGAGTAAATTGTCCTTGTTGATTTTATTGTTAGGGCTTATTTGCAGCATTTTTGCATGGCTCCCTTAGACTCTCAATTAACAATAGAGCCAACTCTTTAACGATAGCAATATCTGGTAATGAATTAGGACTGCTTACAAGGTTCTTAATCTCAAAATATTCAAAACCTTTTCTAGCATACCATTTGTTTAATTCTTCAATGGTGCTTTCATGTGCCTTTGAAATATTTATAATATTAGAGATTTTCAATTCCTTACATTTTTTTAGTATTTTGTGTAGATCATGACCCAGATCTCTCTTTTTTAAATCATTTCTAGTAACGCTTTTTAGTAAAAGAAATGCTTTCAAAGATAGCTCGATAGATCGGCATGCCATATAGTATTGAGCAGGAGAAAATGGTCGTTTAGTTGAATGAGAGCAACAAGCCTCATAAAAGTCCTCACTATACGAGATAAACCCATAAGGACTTATAAAAAAATGTCCGGTTTTAACTTTGATTATATGACTTGTCATTTAATGTCTTGTTTGCCCTAACGCCCTCATCAGGGGCTTTCAAAGCTGGCGTGGCTTTTGCGGGTTCTTTGCAAAAGCCGCGACAGGTTTGAAAGTCCCCTGGATGAGTTTGTTAGCCATTTTTCAAAACGTTGAAGAAAGAGCACGGCATATCAGGTGAAAGAAAAGTTAATGGGTTTTTAGGCCCAAGTACATACTCCGGCCATTCCTCCGATAATTTCTGGACTGATAAATCATCTGCGTTAATCATTTTGCTTATTGTCATTGTGTTTTCTGTGGCATGTATTAGCTTATCGATTATTTCTATAACTCGTATACTTCCTAGCACTGCCGGCAATGTTACTCTTATAGACGTGGAAAATGTATCTAACAGTATATGTATAATTTCTGAGTGCAGCGAATTGGTTTGCAACAAGAAGCTACTATAATTAAATTGTCTTTTATTGCGTATGTGAATATTTACATCATATATGTATCCAGAGACACCATCTATTGTTTCAGATTCCTCTGCCCAGATACGTTTGATAGTATTGACTGATACGATATAAAGCATATCGTTTGGCGCATGGCCGAAGGTTGCCCATTCATTGTCACTTATTTGCTTTGGGGCAAAAGGATCAGGATCAACGTACTTTTTTGTAACTGGATCATTTTCCTGAGGTAAAACTGGGTGTATATTGTTGTAACTTGTACAAAACTTCCAAAACCCAGTGTCAATATCTCTCAGTAACTGTAGTACTCTATCTAAATCATCGCGATGTCCTTGTCTAAAGTGTGCAACTCTGTTTCTTATGTTCACTATTTCTTCTAATTTTGCTTCCCATTGTTTTAACGGAGGAAGGTATGCAGAGAATAAATTCCAATTATTTTTTATTAATTTGGTTAATTCAGGAAAAGTTAGATATGTAACGGGGCTTTTGTCAGGTGTAGGCATGTGTTGTAATTTTTTATCTTCTTCGTAAGTGCTTTTTGTTTTACGAAAATTTATCCAGTTTTTTCCTTTCTTGGACTTTAATTCAACATATACCATTTCTCTGAGCCACATTTCAAATTGCCATAGCCTAGCGTATACAGCGATTGATTCTTCATTTTTCTCAGAGATTTTATCTAATTCAGATAACATAATGTGTAGTACTTTTTATTTTGGCTAACAGTTATATCGACAGAGTCTGTATAAGACGCCATATCCAGACTCTATATAGCCTTTTGTAATTATTTTCACAATCAATCATAATCTGCCATGTTCATGGATGAACCTGTTATTTTCACGAGCTAAAGGAGTAGCGCTATGTCAGATCTTTCCACTTCCCGTTTCTGGGATAAATACATCTTAAAAACAAATAGTTATAAAATCAAACCTTCTTCAGCAAAATGGTATGTACGCCATGCTGAAAACTACATTAAGTTCCACCGGGGGAACCGCCTCAGGCAGCATACTCCTGAGATTAAAAAAGCGGCGGATCATTCTGGTATAAGAAAAAAAATAAGTTCCCATGTTTTACGTCATTCATTTGCCACTCACTTACTTGAGAATGGCTACGATATTCGTACCGTACAGGAATTACTCGGTCACTCTGATGTGTCAACGACCATGATCTATACCCATGTATTAAATAAACCCGGAGTTACTGTCACCAGTCCATTTGATATGCTGTAGATCACTGCTGTTTCATAACTTTGTGTAGATCAATATACGGGTTGCGATTCCCCTGCAACTGCTCTATCCGGTCATTTCTTTTATATTCGGCCGGCTCCGGCGGGTATTTTTTATCCCAGTCTAGCAATAATTGCTTTAGCTCTTTCTTCAGGTAGAGATCATATTCTTCTGCCATATACAGCATGGCGCGTGCGATGCGCCCTCGTGCTTCAGGGGCAGGTTCAGCTATCCGCTGGTACTCATCAAACTCAAAATCGCACTTTCCAAACACCCGCTGCTCACCTCGAATAATGGCAAACCGGTAGTTGCTGCGTGCCTTGTTTATATCGCTGCGTGAAGGGTAGAGGTTATGCAGATCGGCCTCGATTAGATTAAATTGCGGACTATTTAACCGGCACTGTTTACGTTTCCCGCAACGCAGGCTGTAAGCCACCCATGAGGCTGGGAAAACATGCTCGATATTGACGCCTTTGTTGTAAGAGGATTTTAACTTCTTCCCACAATAGAGGGTTTTACCGCCCCCAGTATAGAGCGCTTTCCAGAAAACTATGCGTGCAGTTTCATAGTCGGGAATTCGCTGACCCATGACAAATGAGTCAATCCTGCCTGAATCGTTAGCAGTAACATCTGAAAAACTGGCAAATGTTGGCAAGATTAATAAAACTGCCAGAAGTATGTATGGCGGAAATCGAGTCAAGGGCGTCTCTATAAATTCATGATTATCAAATTGAACCCAAAAGCCTTCAGGATGCTGAACATTACATCTGTAGGTGCGAATTTATTCGCACGCAGACTACAAAAGAATGCGCGAATGAATTCACACCTACATACTGCCAGAGAATACCGCAGGTTTTCCTTCAATGGGTTGCATATTTATCGTGGAGCTGTTTTAACATAAAATGGACTGCATCAACACTGCACCACATCCACTGGAAACTGCATGACCCATCACATTCCTTCTATCGGTTTTATCAGCCTCGGCTGTCCCAAGGCGCTGGTTGATTCTGAACAGATCATCACTCGCCTGCGTGCTGAAGGTTATGCTATCCAGCCAGACTATAAAAGCTCGGATGTCGTGGTCATCAACACCTGTGCCTTTATCGATGATGCGGTGGCAGAATCCATGCAGGCCATCTCTGAGGCAATGAATGAAAACGGCAAGGTCATCGTCACAGGCTGCCTCGGTGCCAAACAGGGGGTCGTCGAACAGGCCTTTCCTGATCTACTGGCCGTCACCGGCCCGCATGCTGCCGATGAAGTGATGGCCGCAATACACCTGCACCTGCCACCGGATAGCGATCCGAAACTCAGCCTGATACCGCCCGGTGGTATCAAGCTGACCCCTCGTCATTATGCCTATTTAAAGATCTCGGAAGGCTGCAATCACCGTTGCACTTTTTGTATTATCCCTTCACTACGCGGTGGACTGGTCTCCCGCCCGGTGTCAGAGGTTATGGATGAAGCAGAAGTGCTGATCAGTGCCGGGGTAAAAGAATTGTTAGTGGTCTCGCAGGATACCAGCGCCTATGGGCTGGACACCCGCTATCGCAATGACTTCTGGCGCGGCAAGCCGCTGAAAACCCGCTTTCTTGAACTGTGTAAAGCACTGGGTGAACTGGGCAGTTGGGTGCGTTTGCATTATGTCTACCCTTATCCACATGTAGACAAAGTTATACCACTGATGGCAGAAGGCATTATCCTGCCGTATCTTGATGTCCCCCTGCAACATGCCAATCACGACATCCTCAAGGCCATGAAACGACCTGCCAATGCCGAGAATGTTCTGCGTCGCATTGAGGACTGGCGGCAGACTTGCCCTGATATTACCCTGCGTAGCACCTTCATCGTCGGCTTTCCGGGCGAGACTGAAGAACAGTTTGAAGAATTGCTGGATTTTCTGCAGGAGGCCCAGCTCGATCGTGTCGGTGCCTTTGCCTATTCACCGGTTGACGGGGCAGCCGCCAATGATCTTGAAAATCCTGTCCCTGAAGAGATTAAACAGGATCGCCTGCGGCGTTTTATGGCGCTACAGGAGGAAATATCGGAACAAAGGCTGGCCACGCGCGTTGGCCACATAGAAGACATCATCATCGATGGCAAGGATGAGGAAGGTTATATCGGCCGCAGCAAGAGTGACGCACCCGAAATTGACGGTATTGTCTTTATTGATAGTAATAAAGACTTAATGGCAGGTGATATCGTCCGTGCTAAGATCACCGACCATAGTGCGCATGATCTTTGGGCTGAGACAGTAGAATAATGAAATTAACAGCGTATGTCTGACTTTCCACAAAGCAATCTTTCATTACTGAAGCAACTGGTCATTGATGCTGGCCAGGAAGAGTTGTTACCCCGCTTTCAGCATACCGACTTCTCCTACAAACAGGATGGTAGCATGGTGACGGAAGCTGACTTAAGAGTGCAAGCCCGATTACAACAGGTACTGCTGGATCTTTCGCCGCAAATACCTCTGCTTGGGGAAGAAATGACTGAGCGGGAGCAGGCTTCTATCATAGGTGATGGCACGGCGACCTTCTGGTGTCTAGACCCACTAGACGGTACCCGTAATTTTGCTTCCGGCATCCCCTTTTTCAGTATCTCCCTGGCATTGATTGAAAATGGCCAGCCTGTCATTGGCATCATTTACGACCCGATGCGGGATGAATGCTTTACGGCCGGGTTTGGCCAGGGAGCGTCTATTAATGGCAGTCCGTTGAGAACTAACAATATCGCACATAATGTCCTCTCGCGCTGTACTGCCATCATTGATTTCAAACGGCTGCCAGACGACCTGGCGGAACGGCTCGCCAGCAATCCTCCCTACTCTTCACAGCGCAGTTTTGGTTCTGTCGCGCTGGACTGGGTGTGGCTTGCGGCGGGACGGGCCCAGGTGTATCTGCACGGCAAACAAAAATTATGGGACTATGCCGCCGGCTGGTTAATCCTTGCTGAAGCGGGTGGCATTTCATCGACGCTGGAAGGTGTTAGCAGCTTCCAGGCAGTGCTCGAGCCACGCTCGGCAGTGGCGGCATCAAATATCGAACTTTATCAACAGTGGTTTGAATGGCTCGGTGCCTGAACAAAAGAATAAAATTCTTGTAAGCGCCTGCCTGCTTGGCCAGCCAGTCCGCTTCGATGGCCGGGCCAAAGAGATAAAACACGTTATATTGCATCACTGGCAGGAACAAGGTCGTCTGCTACCAATCTGCCCGGAAGTAAGTGGTGGCTTACCAGCCCCGAGACCCGCAGCAGAAATTTCTGCCTGTTCTGCAGAGGATGTTATTGATGGCAGGGGGCAAGTCCTGACTGAAAATGGAGATGATGTCACTCGCTATTTTCTTTGCGGTGCTCAACATGCATTAATTCTTTGTCGTCAACAAAAAATACGGCTGGCAATTCTAAAAGAAAACAGTCCATCCTGCGGCTCTGCACAGGTTTATGGTGGTACTTTCGATGCTAAACTGGTCCCCGGTGCTGGCATAACTTCGACTCTCCTGCGCCAGAACGGGATAGCCGTTTATAATGAGCTTGAGATTGATGAAGCAGACAAATACTTGAAGACACTGCTGTGAGTAAAGAACCCTATGTAGGTGCGAATTCATTCGCACATTATGATGAAAAAACACCTGTGCGAATGAATTCGCACCTACGGGTCTATTTTTAACAATCTATAGCACTCTTGATTTAATATGAATTTTCACAAATTTATAAAGGCGCCCTGAACTTTATCCATGCGTGTACTGATCATCAAAACCTCTTCTCTCGGCGATGTCCTGCACACTTTGCCCGCATTAACTGATGCGCGGACTGCGAATCCTGATATCAGCTTTGACTGGATAATAGAAGAGGCCTTCGCACCAATACCCTCATGGCATAGCGCCGTAAACCAGGTCATCCCTGTGGCTCTGCGCCGTTGGCGTAAGTCGCCTTTTTCAAAACAGACACGGCAACAGTGGCACGAGTTCAGGCGCAGAATAAAGGCAGATGATTACGACCTGGTCATCGATGCCCAGGGACTGATCAAGAGTGCATGGCTAACTCACCTGTCAAAAGGTACATCGCATGGGCTAAACCGTCAATCGGCACGCGAGGGACTGGTGGCGTTTAGCTATGATGTTGTGCATCAGGTAGACAAAGGCCAGCATGCGATAGAAAGGGTGCGGGAGTTGTTTGCCAAGGCGCTGGATTACCCGTTACCTGAGAGTCCACCTGATTACGGTATCTGTACCGGCGACCCGGATAACCGCTCCCGCCAACTGGTCTTTCTTCATGGCACGACATGGCAAAGTAAACACTGGCCAGAGCAGTACTGGCTGGAGATGGTAGAATTAGCGACAAATGATGGTTACCAGGTACAACTCCCCTGGGGTAATGATGAAGAAAGAGCTCGTGCAGAGAGACTTGCTCAAGATAATGAGAAGGTCCGGGTGTCACCTGCCATGGATTTGAATGGCATAGCCTCACTGCTTGCCAGTTCAACTGGCGCAGTAGCAGTCGATACCGGGCTCGGCCACCTTGCTGCAGCTCTGTCATTACCAAACGTGTCATTATATGGTTCAACAGATCCGTTTTTAACCGGGACTCGGGGGAGCCACCAGGCACAGCTAAAAGTAAATTTTGAATGTTCGCCCTGCCTGGATCGCAAATGCCGCTATACAAAAACCTCGGTAGTCAGCCCTGCCTGTTACCAGACTCTGCCACCGACTCACGTCTGGCAGAAACTTCAGCAACTTATTGATGAAAAGGAAAACATTAAATGAAAAAATCTGTGCTGGTCACCGGTGGTGCCGGGTATATTGGGTCACACACCTGCCATCAACTCGTTGAAACAGGTGAACACGTTGTCGTGGTTGATAACTTTTATTCCGGCCACCGTTGGGCCGTACCCGATCAGGCGGTTCTTGTTGAAGGTAATGCGGGTGACATTGAACTGACCTCAAAGCTGATGCGTGAGCATGACGTTGATACCGTCATTCATTTCGCCGGTCATATCGTCGTGCCTGAATCTGTCACTGACCCGTTAAAGTATTACCGCAACAACACACAAAACTCCCGCAATCTGCTGGAGGCCTGCATCAATAGTGGTGTCAATCAGTTTGTCTTCTCATCGACGGCCGCTGTCTATGGCATCCCCAAAGAGCAACCCGCTACAGAGCAGACAGATACGGCACCGATCAACGCCTATGGCAGATCAAAGCTGATGACAGAATGGATGATGCAGGATCTGGCAGATCGACCAGATATCGATGATGGTTTTCGCTTTATCGCACTACGCTACTTTAATGTAGCCGGTGCACGGGCCGACCTTACAATCGGTCAGGCAACACCGGAAGCGACACACCTGATAAAAGTAGCCTGTCAGACAGCACTTGGCCTGCGGGATTCTGTCAGTATATTCGGTACCGATTACCCGACACCGGATGGTACAGGCGTACGGGACTATATCCATGTTGATGATCTCGCTACGGCCCATCTGTCTGCGCTGAATTATCTGCGCCGGGGTGGTAAATCGACAATAATGAACTGCGGCTACGGGCAGGGATACTCTGTACGTGAAGTTATGCGGATGGTAAAAAAGGTCAGTGGTGTCGATTTCACTATCATCGAAACACCCCGACGTGCCGGTGACCCGCCGGAGCTGATTGCGGGCAATGAACTGATACATAAAACACTGGACTGGAAAATACGCTATCAGGATCTTGAAGTTATATGTCAGACTGCGTATGAATGGGAAAAGAAATGGACGGAAATGCAGGGGAAAGGGGAAAGGGGAAAGGAAAGACTAAAGATAAAGGACTAAGGACTAAGGACTAAGGACTAAAGACTAAAGACTAAAGACTAAAGACTAAAGACTAAAGACTAAAGACTAAAGACTAAAAAAGTATAGCGGTTTATTAAATATGCAAGAATCCTACCTTTCTGATGCGATTGACCTGACGCTTGTTCGTCGTGTGCTGGTCATCAAGTTGCGGCATTTTGGTGATGTATTATTGACCTCGCCTGTCTTTACCGTTCTGGCAAAAACTATTCCTGATGTTGAAATCGATGCGCTGGTTTATGTAGATACATCACCTATGCTGGAACTACACCCATCTATCAGCCAGCTTCACTGCATAGACCGCAAATGGAAAAAACAGGGTATCAAATCTCAATGGCAACATGAACAACAACTAATGCAAGTACTGCGCAGTCGGGAATATGATCTAGTCATACACCTCACTGAGCATGCCCGTGGTGCGCGCCTGGTACGTCGCCTCAAACCGCGTTATGCCGTCGCCCGGTCCTACCCGGGAAAACGCGGTCACTGGTGGCGCGACAGCTTCACTCATACCTACCAGGTCCCGGCAAAGCCCCGCCACACAGTTGAGATACATCTTGATGCTCTACGTCGCCTCGGCATTTACCCTACTATAGAAGACAGGCGACTGGTGCTTACACCTGGCCCTGATGCAGAAAAGAAAGCCAGTGAATTAATGCATAAGCATGACCTCAAAAAAGGCAATTACTTACTAATACATCCTACTTCTCGCTGGATGTTCAAAGGCTGGTCACGTCGGGGGTTCGCTGAAGTACTGCAACTACTCCATGGCAACGGACACAGGTTAGTATTATGTTCAGCGCCGGATCCGGCCGAAATGGAAGTCATTAAACAAATCTTATCTGATATCGTCGAACTGCCTGTTGTAAACCTTGCCGGTACACTGAGCCTGAAAGAGCTTTCAGCATTGATTGATCGTGCCAGTTGTTTCATTGGTCTCGATTCCGTACCCATGCACATCGCAGCAGCCATGAACACACCCTGTGTGGCCCTGTTCGGGCCCAGCAATGAAAAAATATGGGGTCCATGGCAAGTTAAGCATACCCTCCTGGCGAAGGAATATTCCTGCCGGCCCTGTGGTCTGGATGGTTGTGGTAATGGAAAAATTAGTGATTGTTTAATGGCGATTAATGCTGAGGAAGTTGTTTCTGCTGTAAAGAAAATATTGTAGGGGCGCCATCTCGGCATGATTATTTTACGAAGATAATTTCTTCATCGTCGCTTCAATCAGGGCAAGTGTTTCCCTGGCATTTCTTTCTATCGAATATTCTCTAACGACATCTAAATTTTGTTGTTTTATATTTTCTAGATGATCAGAATTATCTAACAAGTTTCTCAGTGCTGGTAATATTTTTTCATCGGTGCTGTTTTCCATAAGTAGTTCATTTTGAAGAATTTCAGCCGCACCATTCTGACGTGTAGTAATAACTGCATTTCCACCTCGCATGGCCTCCAGTACAACATTACTGAATGGTTCATAATGAGCTGGCAGTATCAGGATATCACTATCTACATAATAGCGATCGATTTCTCTCACCGGCCCTGTGAACTTCACTTTTTCTGCCAGGCCGAGTTGTTCACTCAAAGTAATGTAACGCTGAAGGTGTTTATCCTTGCCCACAATAATTGCGAAAAAGTTGCGATCAAGTTTTGCCAGCAAGTGCAGCATTTCTGAAACACCCTTGCGTGCAAAACCAGAACCTGCAAACAAAATTAACCGTGTCGAAGGATCAATAGATAGCTCCTGCCTGACAGAACCGGCAAGTGAATTATCGATATCGAGTTCAACCCCTGAATAGATCACGCGAATCTTGTCAGCTTCAATCCTGTAATGACGAATAATGTCATTCTTGACCATCATTGAATTGGCAATAATCTTATGCGCATTTCTGAAACAGCGCTGCTCGAGAAACAGATAAACAGGGTTCAGCAAGTTAAAACTCTTCTTCTTGCTTAACAGAAACTCCCTGTGAACACCATCACCTGCCCGATAGATATCCGGGCAACTTATTCGTTCAAGCGAGAAATAAAATCGAGGGCCTTTGAACAAACAAACACCCATATTAAATAGTAAAACACGCAAAAATGAAGGTAGAAAGCTGGGAAGTCTTGAATGGATCAACCTATGTGCATAACCCTGTTCCGTCAACTGATTTGACAGACGTTCCAGATATTTTTCCGCACCGCCAAATGGTGTGCGGTTTCTTCGAACGAAACAAATCTCCGCTTTAGAATCGTTCATTAAGGTATTTCAGCTGTTTTCAAGATACCACTTAGCCGCTTCATCAAGCCCGGTACTCACCGAATACTCAGGCGAATAACCCAGCAGCTGTTCGGATTTGCTGATATCGGCCAGTGAATGGCGTACATCTCCGGCGCGAAAATCCCGGTAAACCGGCTCTTTGCTGCTGCAAGCGGGGTGCTCTGCTGCAACACGTTCCCGAATCATCTGGTAAAGTTCATTCAGTGTTGTTCTCTGGCCAAACGCCACATTATAAACCTGGTCAACAGCTGACTCATCGGTAACTGTAGCGGCAAGTAAATTCGCCTGTACACAATTATCGATATAACAAAAGTCACGGCTGGTCTCACCATCACCATTAATAAAAGTGTCCTCACCCCTTATCAATGCAGCAAACCACTTCGGCATTACGGCCGCATAGGCCCCCTCCGGATCCTGACGACGGCCAAAGATGTTGAAATACCGCAGGCCTATCGATTTGAAATTATAGGTTCTGCTAAAAACACTGGCGTACAATTCGTTGACCAGTTTGGTAACGGCATAAGGCGACAGGGGATTGCCGATAGTATCTTCCTGTTTCGGCAAGCCTGGATGATCGCCATAGGTCGAGCTGGAAGCCGCATAAACAAAGCGTTTAACGCCTGCGCTTTTTGCTGCCTGCAACATATTGAGAAAGCCGGTGATATTGTTTGCATTGGTTGTTAACGGGTCTTCGATGGAGCGTGGAACTGAGCCTAGTGCCGCCTGATGCAATACATAATCAATACCCTTGCATGCCTGCAGACAGGCGTCTGCATCACGAATATCATTATTGAGAAAGCTGAAGCCACGCCACTGATCACCAGTAACCAGCGACTGTACGGCATCGAGATTATGCTGGTGACCGGTGGAGAAATTATCAATGCCAACAACTTTTTGATCCAGTTTTAATAATGTCTCCAGCAGGTTGGAGCCGATAAAGCCTGCTACGCCGGTGATCAGCCAGTGGTATGGCTGAGCCCGTAGCTCCTGTTTAAGTTCCTGGTATCGGCTCATATAGGGCACCTCCAATAGTTCTGTACATATCGGATTGAGATTCAAAATGAGTCATATCAAGGTGGAAATCGAACGTACAGCGATTGATTATAGCAGCATGAAAGACAAAGGTGCCAAATCTACCAGGGTGGTTGTTTATGCCGCATACAAGCGTAAAATGCGCTAACGCTTTCTTTCTGGATCACTACATGCTCTGCCGCTCCCCCTTACTCATCAAAAAACATTGAAAATCCTCCATACAGAAGCCTCCCTCGGCTATGGCGGCCAGGAAATGCGTATCGTCAAAGAAGCACAGGGTATGGTGGAGCTTGGGCACGATCTCACATTGCTGTGCCCGGGTGAAGCAGAGATAGGCACGTTGGCCAAAAAGCATGCCCTGAACGTACACCTGTTACCGATAGGCAGGAAAAATGTCAGCGCAGTTCTTGCCCTGCGCAACTGGCTCAAAGAAAACCCTCCGGACGTAATCAATACCCATAGCTCTACTGACAGCTGGCTGATTGCCCTGGCCACTAGAATGATGGCGGATCGCCCTGCGATCGTACGTACCCGGCACATTTCGACGCCAATACCGAGAAACCTGTCATCCCGATGGCTTTATACTAAATCCTGTGACCATATTGTTACCACTGGAGAAAAGCTTCGACAGACACTGATCGATGTCAATCATTTTCCTGCCGACCATATCACCTCTGTCCGTACCGGCATCAATCTCGATTATTTCAGCCCGGTAGATCAATCCGTGGTGCGCAGCAAACTGGGCATGGACAAAAAGGCCTTTATTATCGGCATCGTTGCTACACTGCGTAGCTGGAAAGGACATCGCTATCTGATCAGGGCGTTCAGTCGCTTCAGTAACAAAAACAGCCGCCTGTTAATCGTTGGCGAGGGCCCGCAGTGGGATACCCTGCACACCCTGGTGGATAAGCTGGGTTTGCGTGATCGTGTTATTTTCACCAACCGTCAACAGAATATTGCGGAGTGGATGAATACCATGGATGTATTCTGCCTTCCATCCTATGCCAATGAGGGTGTGCCCCAGGCACTGATGCAGTCTCAAGCGTGTGGTATTCCTGCGATCACAACACTCAACGGCAGTATCAATGAAGCCGTTATCCCGGACAAAACAGCACTTATTATTGAACCCAGAAACAGTGATGCTGTACTAGCCGCCCTCGAACATATGTATAAAGATCATAAAATGATTTCTACTATGTCTGAAGCCGCCCATCTAAATGCACAAAAGAATTTTTCCAGTCAACAAATGATTGAGAAAATGGATGCTGTATTTACTGCTGCCATTGAAATAAACGCCACTAAATGACGCCAGAAAAACTATACAAATACGAACTTGGCCTGCTTTCACTACTGGTACTGGTATTGCCAAGCCTGGAAGCACTAAAAACCCTCTTCTGGTTTTCCTATCTCATTATTTTTCTGATCAGGCGTTTTCAGAATGGCAGTCTTACATTAATACCGAAAAAATCTGCCAATATTGCTGTCACACTCTATCTTTTCGCCACCCTCATCAGCACCCTGGTCAATTGGCCATTTGACAATGGCTTTAAAGGATTCCTCGATGAATTTCGATTTTTAACTTTATTCCTCTGCCTCTATAGCGCGGGTTATACTGAAGCAGAATACCGTCGAATTGCTCTGTTAATCGTGGTCGGTGTACTCGGTGGACTGGTTTATGGGCTGGTAGAGTTTTTGTTCCACTTCAGGACGGATTTTCAGTTCCATTCAGCTGGAATACTAACTCAATCATCGATATACCTGGGGATTTCAATTTTAGTGAATGCAGGATTGTTACTGGATAAACAGCCTGTGTCACGAAAACTGACAACCTTTCTTCGCGCTTCACTGTTGATTCAACTTGTTGCTCTGGTCTATATGGGTAGTCGCGGTAGCATGCTAGCCATAAGCCTGACCTTTATCCTGCTCGCTATCCTGATCCTTCAGTTTAGAACGGTGATAACCTGGCTCGCTGGAATTGGCCTGTCAATCCTGGCGTTCTCTGTTTTGATCCAGATATTTCCTGATAACATTTTCAGCAAGGACTTAACGACACAATATTCCATCGACCGTATAAAGGCATCAGATAGCCAACGTATAGAAGCCTGGGAGGTTGCCTTTGCTAAACTCGCCGATGGAAAAGACCTGGTATGGGGAATTGGGCCAAGGAATTATAAAGCCATCAAAGATATGGAATTTGTCAGACAGAACGACAACCTGTTGAAATTGAAGAAGTACACCCATGCACACAATCTATTTCTGACCCAACTAATAGAACAGGGTATTTTTGGTCTACTTGCCATGTTGTACTTATTTTCTCTGTTCCTGTTAAAGATCATTTCTATCTGGCGCTCTGGACCAGATCATTCTCCTGGCTGGGCATGGTATGGGGGTATAGGGGGTTTAGCAATTCCAGTTATCGCCGGGATGTTCAACACCCCTTTTTATCAGGAACACGCCATGCTGGCGATGCTGGTCATGGGGATGATGTTTGCGGTAGCTGAAAGAAATTCCAATGATACACATACATTGCGACAAAAATCCTGACGCACGATAACAAGATGAAACAGCTTGAGATTATATTACTTGGACTACTGGTTTTTGTGTTACCAAGCCTGGAAACACCAAAAACAATATTCTGGGCATTTTATATACTTGCTTTCCTTGTTCGCCGGTACCGGGAGCATGGCTTTGCTTTCAAAAAGCAAAACGCCATTACCCTCTCAGTAATCGCACTCTTTCTGGTAAGTCTCATTAGCACTTTTGTTAACTGGCCAATTACGAAAGGTCTCAGTGGTGCCTTTTATACACTCAGCTATGCTTCACTTTTTCTTTGTCTCTATTATGGCGACTATACTGGCAGGCAAATAAAAGCTGTTGCGCTAGTGATAGTGGCGGGCGCACTCGTAGGGCTATGGTTCGGACTTGTTGAATTTTCCAGCGGTGTCACGAGCTCGATGGGTTTTCATTCAGCGGGAGTAACTACCCAGTCTTCTATCTATCTTGGCTTAGTTATCATAACAGGTTTTGGTCTACTGGTTGATGGTACTGAAAAACATCTTCTGTTAACTCTGTCTTTGTATATATCACTGTTTCTGATGGGTATAGCAATACTCTACATGGGTAGCAGGGGGGCAATATTTGCTACTTTCATCAGTCTCGTTATATTTCTCTTTCTCAATCACAGCCGGCGTATAATACTTATATCGTCCAGTCTTATCGTCGCTACAACAGTCACTGCATTTATCCTGATCAGCACTTATCCTACCAACATGAATAAACCTGATAAAAGAGAAAGATTCTCAGCAGAGCGACTTCATAAATCAGATAATGAACGCCTTGAAAACTGGCAAATAGCAATTAGAAAAATATCAACAGGCAAGGATCTGGTCTGGGGTATAGGACCAAGAAATTACTCTACAATAGATCCTCGTGAATTGGGAATTAAACTGAATTTCCTTCAACCCACTGACAAGTTAAACCATGCCCACAACCTTTTTCTCACTCAATGGGTTGAGCAAGGACTTGTGGGATTGGTTGCTATGTTTACTTTTTTCACTCTCGTGCTCATGCGCCTGATAAAAAAATGGCCTTATTGCAGGGAAACCAACAGGCAATGGGTATGGCTCTCTGGGCTGGGTGGGCTTGTTATTCCTGTCATAGCCGGTTTTTTTAATACACCTTTTTATCAGGAACATGCCATGCTGGCGATGATATTAATGGGTGCTATGTATGCAGAAACAAAAAGAATTTCCTGACATTATTGTGTTCTTTGTAAAGTAATTAGCTTTGCATACTTAATAAAAGTATTCTGGCAGCCAATACAAATATGAACCAGTCCCGGCACACCATCGAGAAAACCAAGCCGGAACAGGTAAAATTTAAAAAATCGGAACAGGGGATTTAGTAAAATTTTACCCACACCCGCTGTTTTGCCTGCCTGGTACATTTTCTCGGCCTGTAGACTGGTATATTGATTCTGCTTTTCCAGATAGCTGGCCAGAGATGCTGCTGAATCATGCAGGAGATCACCTTTCAGCGTGCCTGTCGATACATCCGTCTGTACGAACTCATGGACTGCATCATTGCTCCAAAGGGCATGCTGGCGATTGAAAAGTCTAAGGCTTATGTCCGGATAGCCTTCACCATGCCTTAACCATCTACCCATAAAGCGATTGCAGCGCGGGAATTGGTACGCCTGATATTGCGGACTCTCCATCACTGACTGGATTGAAACAGCGAGTTCCTCAGAGATACACTCGTCCGCATCCAGGCACAATACCCAGTCATGTTCTGCTAGCTCTACTGCTTTCTGTTTCTGTGGCCCATAGCCCAACCAGTCCTGATGAATGAATCTTGCATTGTACTGCTGGGCAATATTTCTGGTTTCGTCGTCACTGCCGGAGTCAAGAATAAGAATTTCGCTGACAAATGATAAAGAGTTCAGACAGTCTACAAGCTGCCTGGCGGCATTGTATGTAATAATAATGGCCGACAGGTGTGTATTCATTTTTCTATTCTCGAAGGGATCAATCACTTACTCTAATCATATACTCTATGCTAAAGCTTTACTCACTGTTATTACCACTGCTTGTGCCGCTAGTCATTCTACATCTGCTACTTCGCGGGTTAAAGAATCCTGATTACTTCCGGCGCTGGGGCGAACGTTTTGGTTTTAGCAACATCAACCCTGGTTCACCGGTGATCTGGATACATGCGGTATCTGTTGGTGAAGCACGTGCTTCAGTTCCTCTCATAAACGCATTGTTCGAGCGTTTTCCCGATGCTCAAATACTCGTTACGACAATGACACCGACAGGATCTGCTGAAGTCGTACGACAACTGGGAGGCCGTGTACTGCATTGTTATGTCCCTTACGACCTCACCAGTTCTGTAAATCGATTTCTAAATCAGATACAGCCATGTCTGGCGATCATTATGGAAACCGAATTATGGCCAAATATTTACCATGGCTGCAAAAAACGAAATATACCCGTTGTCGTCGCCAATGCACGCATGTCGGAATCGTCTATGCACGGTTATCTGCGTTTCGAAAAGCTGACACATGCTACGCTCAGTCAGGTTTCCCTGATCGCCACCCAATCAAGAGCCGACGCACGCCGTTTAAGGCGTATGGGAGCATCAAATGACAAAATATTTATCACCGGCAGCATCAAGTTTGAAATCAAACTGCCGGCCAGTCTACGTGAGGCAGCGGAATCCCTGCGGCGAGACTTCGGCAGCATGCGACCCATCTGGATTGCCGCCAGCACGCATGATGATGAAGAAAAGAAAGTTCTCGTCGCATTTCGGGAATTAAAGCGCAGTTACCCGGATCTATTACTATTGATTGTTCCGCGCCACCCGGAACGTTTCGTAGCCGTTGAAAAAATCAGCCGCCGGGATGGTTTCAACACCGCTCTCAGAAGTGAATTGCGTGGTCCTGTTTCTGACGATGTGGAAGTGATCGTAGCTGACAGCATGGGTGAACTGCTTAAACTCTATTCTGCCTCAGATGTTGCTTTTGTCGGGGGTTCACTGGTACCTGTCGGTGGCCATAATGTACTCGAAGCCTGCGCGGTCGGCCTGCCGGTTATCTTCGGCCCCCATATGTTCAACTTTGATGAGATCAGCAAGCTGACCCTGTCACGCTACGCGGGTATGCAAGTAGACTCAGAAACCGATCTCGCAGCAGCGGTTGCCAGCTATCTGGGCGATGCCAATCTGCGATTTGAAACGGGGGAAAAGGGTAAAAAACTGGTGCAGCAAAATCGCGGCGCGCTGGAACGCACCTCCGAACTTATATTCTCTCTTGCTGAGGCTAGCTGTATAGAAACACGCTCGCATGGCAAAAAATTGTAGGTGCGAATTCATTCGCACAGAAGGGTTAAGCGGGATACATCGATCAGAAATTAAAGGCTTCCTTTTGCTCCGCATTGGTAAGACGGGGCAGTGATGTCTCAAACAGGGCCTCTTCAGACAGACTACCATCCACATCGCGGCTAATCAGTGTTGCTGACATAGCAGGCTGCTCACCAATCACAGCAAATAGTCTTCCACCTGCGTTCAGTTTTTCGAGCAGGCCTTCAGGAATCGACTGCACTGAACCATTCAACACAATCACATCAAAATTCCCTTTATCCTGCCAGCCTTCCTTGATACTTCCAGTTTCGAAATGAATATTACCAAGTTTTTTCCGAAT
The DNA here is from genome assembly GCA_002897635.1 of bacterium BMS3Abin11. Taxonomy (NCBI): domain Bacteria; species bacterium BMS3Abin11. The sequence continues at coordinate 163,981 of BDTD01000015.1, forward strand.
TCCCGGCTGCACATGATCCTCGGTATCAAGGGTCGTAACATTGCCCGAGAGATCCGCCAACATCGCTGTCAGATACGCACATCCCGTCCCAATCTCAAGCACGGCTTCATCTGCCTGTACGTTCAATGCCTGAAGGATCCGTGCCTCCATACCGGGAAACAGCATACAGCTGCTGTCATCAAGTACAATATTCGTATCGGCGTAAGCCAGCTCGCGCCATGATTCAGGAACAAATTCCTCACGCGGATATTTGTACATCAGTTCTATCACCCGGGGATCAGTCACATCCCAGGTACGGACCTGCTGTTTAACCATATTTTCACGCGCTTGTTTCTGATTCATAACACTATCCATATTTTGGGGCATGCAAAGAGTAAAAGTTCTGCAATCAATGTTCAAGCACTATCTTTAATGGGCACCATAAATAAATTGCGTGAAAAACCTGAAAGCCTTAAAAGCTTTAACCACAAAGGTCGCAGAGACAGGCAGAGGTTTAATATTAATTGGTCAGCTAAAGTAGCTACTCTCTGCGAACATCTGCGCCCACTGCGATTACATTTTTTTGAAACCGGAAACCGGGAACCTGGAACTGTTTCCCAATAAAGCTCATTTCGTCAATTTTTGACCTGCAAGTTGTTCGACAACACTTAACGGGGTGCCTCTTTTCTTTGCAATTTTCTGGTATTCTACTTTACGTCCTGCGTTGATTTGACCCACCAGAGCGTTCACTTCCGCTGAAGGCTTCACGGCTGCGATATAGCCACTGGGGGTTTCCTTAACCAGCCCCTGAGCTTTTGCCTGAGCCAGATTTAGTGCGGCGGCTGGCAAAGCAAACAGCATCAGTGCGAGCAACGCGGGGGCCGCCCAGTAAAATTTATTTCTAAATACATTTAACATTCTCTGTTCCTCTCAATTAGAATAAACTACTGTCTTTTTTCATCAATGTATTGAGATCATTATCAACTTTAACTCGGATCTCCTGATCAATCTTTACATTCAGGTTAATCGTAATCGGCTTATCCGGTATCGCAACCTTAACCGTCGGTGTGCATGCAGTCACTGCAAGCAATAATAATGAGCCGCTAAAAATCTTAATCAAATATTGATACATTTTTCTTCCTCGTACGCAACACGCTGCTGATCTACGGCATAGTGTTATTATACTGTCTACATTGTGAATATAAGCTGAATGATAAACGACAGGTCTTCAGTGCACTACGCAGTTTACCGGATTTTTCTATTTTCTGAAGTGCTTCTGTACATTTTTATCGATATCCTTACTAAGGCCCTCCGCATAGCGCAAGCCCTGTAATAACTTCAGTACATTCTGCTGTAAATTAAGATTAAAATGGATCGGCCTGTTCGCATCCACTTCTGGACTCATCCCCTTGATACTAAGCTTCATTTCCATCTCTCCATCTTCATCATAATCAACATCAATGTTAAGTGAATCATAGTCCAGATCCTCGAGAATTCTAAACACAAATTCAGAACCTATTGCTGATTTTTCAATCCCCTTCGTACCGCCTTTCGGCCTGTAATGAATATATCCACCCTGTGGCTGCGCAACAATTTTCCCTTTAGTTATCTTGATTCCTTTATTGGTGATGGTAATCGGAATATAGCCATCTAACCGTCCTGTCGCAGTTAATCCTTCGATTTTTTGCATAGCAACAATTTGAGCTAAATCCAGACCAACTACGACTAGTACCAGGTGATGTTCATTATTATTCAGATCAATTTCCAGGCCATTCCCCTTCACTTTGCCATCGAGCAGTGACAGACTCAGCCCGTTCACCTTAACCAATGGCAGTGGCCCGTTGCCGGATACACTTAGTAGAATCTCTGTCCTTACTGAAGTAACTGGTATACCAATATCAATATTTTTGACTGTGATCTCTGCAAATTTTGATGATTTAATGGCAGGCAAAAGTTCGATATGGTCTTTGTAATTTAGCCCGGAAAATAATACCCCTCCATAATATCCTCCCGCACTATCAATATTCAGCTCCATACTGAGCTTTTCACTGTCCTGGCCTTCGCTGTTTTTCCACCAGCGGTATCTGCCCTTAGCCGAGAGTAAGCCGGAAATGATGTCAAACGGCTGCTGCCAGTTTTTCAGCAGCTTGCCGAACAGGGGTTTATCGTTGTCTGGTTTGATTCCATCAAATGAATAGTCCGCATGGCCTGACTCTGAAGCAGTATTGAGGAGAAAGTGGGTGCTGACCTTAGCATTTTGATTTTTACTCTGGCATGTCACATTGCCTGTTATTTCAGACAAGTTGCCATCACTTGCACTCTCTGTTGCCATACGGCATTCGGTCAGCGGCAGCTGAAAATCATCATCTTCAATGACCACCCTATGGCTTTCAGCGACAACTGACCACGGCAAGCTTTCTGCATTCGGACAGACGCCTTCCACCTTAAACGGTGAGGACTGGAACTGTATATCGTTTATTTGTAGGGCAGGAACAATTAGCTTCATATTAAAACTGCAATTGTCTGGACTTCCGTTTACTGAACCAGTAGCAAGGGCAATCTCTTTTATCTGCGTGTCAGGGATTCGGATGTTATCCAGCACGACATTTTTGAGCGTGATCTCAGCACCATTTTCTCCATTAATCAGTGGCCTGCCCTTTACAAAAACCAGGGTCTGGGGAAACTTGAAAATCGCCTTTTCAATTCTGTTATTTTCCTGCTGCAGGCCATCCATTTCTACCATCGACGATGGTGCAAACTGCATTCTGAAGCCGTCATTCTTCCCCGTAAGAACCGCTTGCAGATCTACTGTGATTGATTTGGTGCGACTGCCGGCAAAACCTGCATCGACTATTTTTGCGCTTAGGCTGATGGCTTTTCTCGCGCTACCATCCTGTCTGAGGTAGCTGAACTTTGCCTGCATCTGGCCGGATAGACCATTCAGTTCTGCTGCAAGACCTTTAACTGCGGACAAATCGATGCTGGCCTGCCCTGCCAGCCCTGAGCCATTATTTACCGGATAAATTCGTACGGAAACAGGGTTTTCACTAACACTATCAGGAATCTGCCATTGCAAATCGACGCCGCTGTCAGGTGAAGCCAGCAATTCCAGTTGATGATTTTTACCCTTACTGTCTACCAGCCTGATCTCTGCCTGAGTATTATCTCCCTGTCTGCTCACATCAATGGATGCCGACAGTGATAATTTGCCGTTTATGCCATAGAGAGAAAAGGTATCCACTGACAAAAAATCTGCTGGAATATACTGCTGCCAGTGCAGTGACAGCAAGCCTGATAGCAAAGCAGGATCAGGCAAAGATATAGCATTGCCAGCAGTCTGCAGCCTGTTCAATACAATATCTTTAGCCTCTATAGAAATCAGTTTCCCGGAAATCAGTTGAGACAGATGGTATCTTGCCTGCAACCCTTCGATAACAATATCCATATCGGCATTAGACATTTTCAGCCGTTCAACAGTGACAGACTGTAGGCCTATATCACCGATTTTTACTTCAACATTCGAAAACCCGGACTGCGATAGCTGATTTTCTACCAGCTCAGCCAACAGACGCGGTAGACCTAACCAGATCACCCCGAGCAGCAGCAAAAAGCCCAGCATGGTCAGCAATAGTTTATATAATAATTTCATAGCCGATTGTGAATCAGTCTGTAAGCCAGAGATATGGCATAATTAATCAGAGGTTCCTTAAGCACTTTTCATATAGATTACGCGCTATGTCAAAAAAAATTACCGTTGAAAGACCCAGTCCCTGCATAAAATGCACCAAATCCTGGTGTTGCACCTATTTTACCCAACAGATCGACACCCCTCGCTCACGAGAAGACTTCGATGTCATCCTGTGGCAAATATCACATGAACACACCGAAGCCTACAAAGACGAAGACGGCTGGTTTCTTTTAATGACCAATCCCTGCGCCCATTTATTACCCAATGGCGATTGCGGTATCTACGATGTCCGACCCAAAATATGCCGCGATCACTCCAGCGAAAACTGCGAAAAAGACGGCCTGGCTGGCGAAGATGACTTTAAACTCTATTTCAAAAATTATGCTGCTCTACGCAAGTACTGTAAAAAGAAATTTAAGAAGTGGGACAGGTGGGAGAAAAAGAAGAAGTGAAGTTTCAAGTTCCAAGTTCCAAGTTCCAAGTTCCAAGAATAATAACAAAATCAAGAACCAAAGAATTTTCACCACTGAGGACACAGGGGGACACAGAGGTTAAAAGAGAATTATAAAAAAATATTTCGAATTTTCATCCTGACAGAATTATTTTCAGGCTCGAATAATCCTTTGAACACATAAAAACCTCTGTGTCCCCCTGTGTCCTCTGTGGTGAATGAATTTGAATTTGGTTTTGAACTTGGAACTTGGAACTTGGAACTTGGAACTTGGAACTTGAAACTTGGAACTTGAAACTTGGAACTTGGAACTTATTTTTTCCGTTTCGCTCTTGGATGCGCCTTATCGTACACCTTCGCCATGTGCTGAAAATCCAGATGGGTGTAGATTTGTGTAGTAGAGATATTCTGGTGGCCGAGTAATTCCTGTACCGCACGCAGGTCGCCGCTGGATTCAAGGATATGGCTGGCAAAGGAGTGCCTTAGCATATGTGGGTGAACATTCCTGCTGAGTCCCTGGCGTATGGCCCAGTCTTTTATTCGTTTTTCGACACTGCGTGCTGCCAGTCTTCCTCCGCGCTTGCTGACAAATATTGCCGTTTCTGTTTCATTTGCCATAGCCTGGCGTATAAACAGCCAGTCCTTTATAGCCTCGCGTGCATAACGACCGACCGGAACGATACGCGTTTTATTGCCCTTGCCGGTCACCCTTGCTTCGCCCGCGGACAAGTCCACCTCGCCCATATCCAGTGACACCAGTTCAGACAAACGCAGGCCAGATGAATAGAATAGCTCCAGAATCGCCCTGTCTCTAATGGTCAGAGGATCATCACCCTTCAGCGCCAGCAACTGCTGTACAGTATCGATGTCCAGCGTATTTGGCAGCCTGCGTGGTCGGCGCGGTGCCTTGAGTAGATCAAACGGGTTTATCGAGACATGCTCCTCTCTAATCAACCATCGGTAGAAGCTCCGGCAGGCCGATAAAATCCGTTGAATGCTGGCACTAGCGAGTCCATGCTGGCGCAGGCTACCCAGCCATTTTCGGCCGTGCAACAGATCCATCCCAGACCAGCTGGTGATATCCTGTGCCTCGCAGTAAATGGTCAGTCGTGTCAGATCATGTTGATAGGCAGTTAGAGTGCGGGGTGAATTTCGACGTTCGTAGCGTAGATAATCAATAAAACCATCCAGCTGATGTTGCGCCGCAGCATGCATTTCATCTGGTGATATGGTTAAAAATCATGGTTACGCTTCAATGCTGTGGAAAACTGCTCGCCCAGGCGTGACAGGATCAGCGTCCCCATCTGTGGTGAAAATCGCTCCCGCTCACTGGCGCCAAGGGCAATCAAACCGACCCGATGTGGCGTGTCCAGTGCCAGCAGGGCACAGGACTTAACAGCGGAAGCGTCGTCGCCAAACAGCGATGTTAAAAGTTCATCATCGAGTGCATTCTGGCAGCTGCTGGTATCTTTACCCAATGTGTCAAAAAGTGCTGCAAATGTCTTCTCAGTGAGCGTAGATGTCTGCAGGCTGCCGTTCTGGTACTCTGGCTTAATATATATACCGACGACAGCAAGATCAAATAACTGCTGCAGCTCAGCAGCCGTATTCTGCAACAGTTCATTTATGCTGGACGCGCTGGACAGCTGCAGGCTGTAGTGATGCAGCTTTTCTGTAATTTCTTCATTCTGCTGCGCGTTGTTCACCAGTGCCAGTAGCTGTTCCTCCTGCTGCCGGTTCTTGTCACGCAATACCTCTACCTGGCGCTCTATCAGCGAAACCATGCCCTGGCCCGTATTGTGTGGAATCTGCAGTTTTTCAAGTAAATCAGGATGCTTCATCAACAGATCGGGGTGCTTTTCGAGATAGGAGAGAATCGCTTTTTCGCTTATTTCTGACACTGCATTCCCGCTGTCACTATTTCCGCCTTGTTTGCTCATAATTTCTCCATTTCAAACATGCCTTCATAAACGTACTCTGCTGGCCCTGTCATCAAAACAGGCGCGTCATCTCCTGCCCATTCTATGTCTAGTGACCCTCCCCGTAAAAACACCTTAACAGGGCTGTCCAGTAGTCCCTGGTCAATCCCGGCAGCAACTGCCGCACAGGCACCTGTCCCACAGGCAAGTGTTTCGCCTGAGCCACGCTCCCAGACACGTAAACGAATAGCCTGGCGACCCAGTATCTGCATAAAGCCCGCATTGGCCCGTTGCGGGAAACGCGGGTGGTGCTCAATTTGAGAACCCGTTTCGCTGACACTGGTTTCATCAATATTTTTGACGATCTGCACCGCATGAGGATTGCCCATTGAGACGGCGGCGATGTTTATTTCTACCTCGTCCAGCGACAACTGGTAGAGGCGTTGCCTGCTTTCGGCAATAAAGGGGATTTCCTCCGGTTCAAACTCCGGCGCCCCCATGTCGACACATACCAGACCGTCATCAAGCAGATGCGGCACGATGATACCGGACGGGGTGCCCACGCGTATTTCTGTTTTCTCGGTCAGTCCCCGATCATAGACAAAGCGTGCAAAACAGCGTGCACCATTTCCGCATTGTTCAACTTCGTTTCCATCAGCGTTGAAAATCCGATAACTGAAGTCCATTTCCTCTGACATTGGAGGCTCAACCAGCAATAATTGATCAAAACCAATGCCGAAATGGCGATCGGCCAGCTGCCTGATCTGCTCAGGTGTTGTATTGAAACTATGATCCAGGGCCTCAATAACAATAAAGTCATTACCCAGGCCATGCATTTTAGTGAAAGCGATATTCATACGATTACTCTACCCTGCCCAGTCCATTCATGAAAGAGCATAAGCCCAGGGAACCTCTAATTAATGAAAAATATTGACATCTTTCTGTATGCTTCTGTTTTAGCAGAAAGAAAAAGAAAAATTCAGCCTACGGCATACAAATTGCTTGCCCATATAGTAGTTGAAACTGCTGATTGAGAGGAGTAGAAATATAGGTATAGAAGCAAACTGAGCCTTGGGCGCTATTCTTAAAACGTTACGATTCTATCGGGGGCAGAAATGAAAAATCATCCTACACCAGCCATCGGCAAATGGTTTCTTGATAATGCGGACGGTCAATTATTCGAGATCGTGGCGATAGATGAAAATGACGAAACGATCGATATCCAGTATTTTGACGGGGCAATCGAGGAACTTGATGTAGATTTATGGGATGAAATGGAACTTACCTCGGCCGCAGCGCCGGAAGACTGGTCAGGCCCTTTCGATGACCTTGAGGCCGATGACATGGCAGATCCCGACACACCCGTAGATACCAGCGAGTTCGCTCAGTATATTAATAAGATGTAAGAAGCCAGCTCAAAAATCCAGGCATTCAACTTTCAACTTTAAACTGCCGTCAATACGCATCCATCCGCCCGAACCGGTACTCCAGATACGTCGGGTACTTTTTGTAGGCATCTGACAGCACATACCTCATCACGCCCTGCAGGCGGTGCAAGCCAGTCACCGAATCAAGACGAATGATTTCCTTACCGGATCGATCGAAAAAGACCAGCGCGGGGGTGTAAAAGATTCCCAGTTTTTCGAACCATTTTCGTGCTGTCAGGTTTTCACCTGCCGGGGTCAGCACAGGATCATCCGCTTCGACGTCTAGCTGAACCACGTCGAATTTTTCTATCAAGTCCAGTACATTGGGATTTCCAAGTGGTTCGGTATGCAGAATGTCGCAGGCGTGGCAGTTCTTCTGTTCGAAGAACACAATTAATGGTTTCTCGGCCTTGAAATGACTGCGGTCAAGGGCGTACGGTGGCCGCTCAAAGAATGGCTGGCTATTTAAATCTTCCAGGTCAAATTTACCCGGCGGATCTGCTCTCTCCATATAGGCCTGCAAAGTTTCTTCTTTGTAAAACCCCTCGACGACATACCTCAGCGCGGCACGAAACGAATAGGGTGGATAATAGCCACGCAGGCGTAAGGCAATATTGCCATCAACATCATAAAAGATGAATGAGGGTGTAAAGTTGGTTTTTTCACGGATTGAGTACTCCCGTTCGGTCAGGCTCACGCCCTCTATGTCATTTACCTGCCGACTGTCCCAGATATCGATCGGTATCACATCAAAGTTTTTCCGCATAGTGTTCTTGATATCGGGAATTTTTAGATTTATCTCCATCAGTGCTTTGCAATAGGCGCAATCCTTCTGGCCAAAATAAACCGCCAGACCGATCTTCTTCGCCTCTTTTGCTTCTTCCAGGTCGTCTTTCAGATTAAGTAAACTATTTTTAAACCAGGCAGGTATGACCACCTGATTTGGTGCCGGCCTGTCATCCACCAGCTGGTCTATCTGTTTATCGTAATCATCGAATTCACCCGCCAACGCCGGTAAAAATACCAGCACCGACGCAATACTACAGACAAAATATTTATAGAGTTTTTTACTGTTACTAAGCCGAACCATGATTAGGCGACACTCAGCTTCTCTGTGCCTTGTTCACGGCAAGGCATCGGAACGCCACTGTAGTAATTCTACAGTAAGTTTCGATAACGAAGTCCGTGAAAAGGCACAGAGAAGCCCGTAGGGAGGACCCAAAATGATCCAGCTCTGCGTTACGACTCTTGATAAGGGAATAACCATTATCTGCGAGTCGTGTCTTAATCTGAATCATTTTGGATCCTCTGAGTGTCGCCTAATCATGGTTCGGCTTAGTAAGCATCATTCTGCCGGGTATCGTTGATAAGAGGCAACCAGTCATAATCAGAATCACTAACGACAAACCAGGGGTTGAGCAAATCCTTTTTATTGTATTGCAGTTCTTTACCATCCAGGTTGGTGACCCGGCCACCGGCCGCATTTACCACAGCATGTGCTGCCGCGGTATCCCACTCTGAGGTGAGGCCCAGTCGCGGATAAATATCTGCTTTTCCTTCAGCTACCAGGCAAAGTTTGAACGAACTTCCCATGCTGAGTATTTCTGCCTCACCGTGGGTTTCGTTGATACGCTCTATCGCATGATCCAGTGCTTCGCCGCGGTGTGAGCGACTGGCAACAACGGTGGGCCTGCTGCCAGAGTAATGGCGGACTGCTATTTTTTTAACAGGGCCATTTTTTTCTGTGCGCGTCGCAGCAACGCCTTCACAGCCGGTATAAAGGATATCGTACACAGGCGCATAAACCACTCCCAGCACCGGCCTATTGCCGCTGATCAGGGCAATATTTACCGTAAACTCACCGTTTCGATTAACAAATTCCTTCGTCCCATCCAGTGGGTCAACTAGCCAGTATGTATGCCAGCCTGAACGCTCCTGCCAGGAGATGTCGCGGGATTCCTCAGACAATAATGGTAATTCCGGCGTTAATTTCTGCAACGCCTCCTTGATCAGATTATGTGCTGCAAGGTCAGCCTGGGTCAGTGGGGAGCCGTCCTCTTTATGCTGAACATCAAAATCCTGTTGATAGATGTCCATGATAGCCGCACCTGCCCTGGTGGCGATTTCTGCGACACTATCCAGGTAATTACACGGGTTTTGGTCCATTCTTATTCTTAGTACGGCAGCACTTTCATTACATGGCCAAGTGCATACAGGGCCAGTTGATTAACACCATCGCAAAAATCCTCCCGCTCCAGCAGTTCCCACATACGATTTACCGGCCAGCGCAACTGCTCTAACTCTTCCGGTTCGTCACCCGGCAGGGGGTCTACCGATAAATCTGTTGCCAGCAGAATCCAGATTGGCCGGTTAACATAAGCCGGTGAAACAATGACGCGACGCAACAGGCGGATATTACTGCTCGCCATGCCGATTTCTTCCTGCAGCTCACGACAGGCCGCGACATGTGGTTCCTCACCAGTATCGATATTGCCTTTGGGAAAACTCAGTTCATAACGTTCTGTACCAACGGCATATTCCCGTATCAAAACAAGCTCATCACCCTCTACAGGCACAATCAAAACAGAGCCCGCTGAGTCGCTTTGCAGTCGTTCAAACTGAACTTCCGTACCATTGTTAAAACGAAGATCGACCTGTTCGATATGAAACAATCGACTGCGAGCTACGCTGGTAACAGAGAGAATTTCAGGTTTTAATGTCATCTTGTTTGTGGCGGTTGTGGCAAGAATTTTTTGAAACGCTATAGTGCCGTAGAATACATCAGAATAAAAGCAAAGGCTCCCTGGCCAGGGCCGGTAAAGTGAAATCATGTGCAAAAAATCGATAAAAAATACGCTTATTCCACCCTGGGCCGACATTGATACCGTCCTGCTGGACATGGACGGCACCCTGCTGGATCTGCATTTCGACACCCATTTCTGGCTTGAGCATGTTCCCATCCGCTATGCTGAAGCGAACAACCTGTCACTTGAACAGGCCCGTGAACAACTCATGATTCGCTATCACCAGGCAGAAGGCAAGCTTGAATGGTATTGTGTTGACTACTGGTCTGACCAGCTCAAACTCGATATCGAGACCCTGAAGCAGGAAGTTGACCACCTGATCAGTTTACGCCCTGATGTAATCAGCTTCCTGCAGTCACTGGGAAATACCGGCAAACACCGTGTTCTGGTCACTAACGCCCATGGCAAGAGCCTGTCGCTGAAGATGAAGAGAACACCCATCGGTGAGCATCTCGATGAAATCATTACCGCACATGACATCGGACTGCCTAAGGAACATGATGATTTCTGGTACAGGTTACAGCAGCAACTGCCATTTTCACCCTCACACACTCTACTCATTGATGACAGTGTTAATGTTCTGCAATCTGCCGAAAAGTACGGCATTAAATATCTGCGTGCTATCCTGCAGCCCAATTCAAAACTCAATCCAGAACCACATGACAGATATATCCATATTGATCGTTTCGCTGATATCGTCCCTTTCTCAGATTGATTGAACGCTTTAACAGCAGAGGTCGCGGTTCCAAAATACTCCCATCAAACAATAAACCTACAGATCTATGAGTAAATGCCAAACTACATCTTATCTCTGCTATTATTAGAAACTCGCTATAATCCAGCATACAGGCAGGAATATGTCGCAAAATATAAATGTTGATGTCGATACCTTATATATCGAATCAGAGTCCTCTCCGGCAAATTCGCAGTACGTTTTTGCCTACACGATTACCATTACCAATACCGGCAGCGTGTCGGCCAGGTTGCTGACGCGTCACTGGGTGATCACGGATGCCAATGGCCATATTGAAGAAGTCCGTGGCGATGGCGTTGTAGGGGAACAGCCATATTTGAAACCCGGCGAAGGCTTCCAGTATACCAGCGGTGCAGTGCTGAAAACGCCGGTTGGCACGATGAGCGGCAGCTATCAGATGGTGACCGATGATGGTGGCAGTTTCGATGCAGATATCCCCGAATTCATACTGTCCAGTCCCCGCACGCTACACTGATGCCACCACCTGCAACACCGCTACTGCAAACATCCGCCACATCCATTCGGGCACTATTTGAGCCGGCTTTTAAACAACTGCAGGAACAATCCAGCGATTCTGACAAATCTGAGCTGGCCGAAACCGGTCAGGCCATGGTGCAGGCGTTACTGGTTATAGATCGCACATCCCCTGCTGAAGATGTTCTGAATGAGAATGATATTAATCAGATCAGGGATTTTTTATTCAGCTTGCTGGCACGATTTGTCTCTCGGGCTGGTGATAAGCAGCTACCGGAAGTTAAAGACAGCTTTCAGCGCCTCTATATACCCTTCTCACTATGGATCGCTGAACAACAGGGAACACTCATCGAACTGGAACCTGTCGTTGATGCCTTTGCCAGCTTTGCCAATCAGCAGCACGATACCGGCACATTATCCGAGCTTTCTACCGCTATAGGCAAAATACTGGCGGCCGTGCCCGCACAGATAAGAGAAGATATAGTTGATCGTAATAATCCCGGGCGACCCTGGCGCATCCTGAACCTGAACCGCGGAATCGTTGCCACGCGCAGTCACAATCCTGAAATAATGCGACAGGCCTACTCGGATCTTGTTAATAATATACCGGAAGATGCGCGAGAGTTTTTTAATGAGGGCCAAAAACAGATGGAGATAGTTGACTATCCCGACCATGTAAAGGAAATTTTGCAACAGTACAACGACCTCTGGGGAGGCGAAAATGCTTTACATTAAACAAACAGCACTTATCCTGCTGCTTTTTATGTTTACACATGCATTATTTGCCGCTGAGACACGCACCTATAATCGTGTCTCCTATCAGGTCACAGTACAACAGGAAGTCGCTAATGATGAAATCACAGTAACCATGGGAGTTGAGCGCAATAATCAGGATGCGACAAAGCTGGCTAATGAAATCAATCAACTGATAATTTCAGCAAACTCTACTATAAAAAAATTTCCCACTGTAAAAAGCAGCGCTAGCGACTATTCAATACACCCGGTATATTCCCGTGATAAACAACTCGACCACTGGCGCGGCGTATCCTCTATTACTCTCAGAAGCCAAAATATAAAGGGCATGGTGACACTGGTACAAATATTGCAGAAAACACTGTTGATTAAATCAACCCGCTATAATGTATCTGCTGAGCACAAAGAAAAAATCGAGACCAGTATGATTGAAGCTGCCCTGAAAAAATTCAATACCCGGGCGGGGATGATCAGTAAAGACATGGGCTTTAAAAAATATCGCCTGGTCAATATCAACATCAATGATTCCGGCAACACACCACGTCCCGTCTATGAGATGGCCAGGTCAAGCATGGTATCAGCAGATATCGCTCCCCCTACATTCGAGTCCGGTCAATCGACATTAAAAGTAACTGTTTCAGGGACGATTGAAATGGAGCTTAGCCCTTGAGGACTAAGGACTAAGGACTAAGGACTAAGGACTAAGGACTAAGGACTAAGGAGCAGCATAGTCTGGTTTTTTCGTCTTTCGTCTTTCGTCTTTCGTCTTTCGTCTTTCGTCTTGGAACTTGGAACTTGGAACTTGGAACTTGAAACTTGAAACTTGAAACTTGGAACTTGGAACTTGGAACTTGGAACTTGAAACTAATATAGGTCTACACATGAAATTATTAAAAACTTTATTTGTCATTCCGATTTTGCTTCTGGTATACAGCCCGGGCTTCGCCAGCCCGGCTGAAATAGTTGGTGTTAAAGTCACTAACAACCAGGGTAGTTATCGTTTCGACGTTACGCTGAGGCATGCTGATACCGGCTGGGATCACTATGCCGATAGCTGGGAAGTGCTTTCACCTTCCGGTGATATTCTTGGCAAGCGTGTACTGGCACACCCACATGTCGATGAGCAGCCCTTCACACGCAGCCTCTCCAGAGTGAAGATCCCACAGGGAACCAGCTCGGTCTTTATTCGTGCGCATGACTCTATTTCTGGCTATAGCAAGAAACTGTTTGAGGTTAAACTGCGCTAAAGGGGAAAGGACAAAGGACAAAGGACAAAGGGGAAAGGAGGAAAGGGGAAAGTAAAGTCAAAATCGTAACACACTTTCATATTTCATTTTTTATCCTTTGTCTTTAGTCTTTAGTCTTTAGTTTAGTCTTTCCCCTTTCCCCTGCTTTTCAGTCCAACCGACGAAATAACATCATCTGCCCATCTGCAGAACGAAATACCAGTTGCCCATCAGCCATACGATACTGCATGTATACGGGTTCATCATGATTGATAATCTCGGCCTTCATAATGCCATTTTTGACCTGGTAGGTTCCCTGCATTTCAGAATACTGGGAACGTAAGTAAAACCTGTAACGGCCCAGTTCAAGAAATTCTCCATTTACACCCTGCCATCGGCCTGGTAGCGGGTTGTCATAGTCCCAGGGATCGTATGCATTTACTGGGGGCGGTGGTACTGCGGCATTTGGGCCCGCGCCGGCTGATGGAACCCGCTTAACCGGGTCTACTGATTGTGCGGGTAAAATTTCAACCTTTGGTGCCTTTGTTCCATCAGAATTCTGACCGAGACTGACAATAATCGGCTGGATAATAACTGGCGAGGTTTTTCCCTGCTTAGGGTAATCCGCCCCATACTGATTGTATGAGGGATAATAAGGGTCAGCATAACCATATCGGCGATAACTGTATCGGCTATTGTATGGATAACCGTATGAATTGTTGTATGAACCATAATAAGGTGAGCGCGCACCATAGCCGTATTGTGAATACGGCGATCCACCCCATCTGCCAGAATACCCTGGAAATGAACTGCCCTGAAATGGAAAACCCTGCCCACCCATGCCGCCAAAGCTGTATGGGTTCATACCATAGGGGTTCATACCGTAGGAATTGAGACCCGACATGCCACTGCCACCACTCATCATCCACAGGAATAGCTGCATCATGGTGCTAATAATGTCTGTCATGCCATTGCCCGCGTACGCAGGCATCGGTGCAGCCTGCAGGCTAAATATCAGAACCAGTGATAGAGAGAACCTTTTCATTTTCTATTGGCTTGTTTATCCGTATTCAACATAAATTGCGGCATGGCATGGGCTGCCTGATGAATAGCATTATTATAATATTCTGTCTCAATGTCGACCGGCCTGTAATTTGACGGCCTGTCAGCCTTAAATGCCGCACTGGCACTCCACCAGCCGGAAGGGTAGGTACATTGAGGAAAAAACAGGGTCGTTGAATCATTAAATCCAGCATCTGCCAGTCTGTCTGTTCCTCATGCAGTTTTTCCGACAGTTCAAGCGACAGCGCGCAGCCATCATCCGGGTATACTTCGGTAAACCATTTTTCTGTATCTAACTTCATTGTAGTCACTCAGGCAGCAGACAGCAGATTATATAACTCTTCTCATGCTAACATTGTGGAGCCGCTGATTAATATCCTTATTGAGTTCCTGGTAATGTCAAACTGGACCACAGAAAAGTCGCTGCAGGCCTATAACATAGGTAAATGGGGCGAGGGTTACTTTAATGTCTCCGCAACGGGCCATCTGGTAGTCGATGCAGCAAATAACAAGCCGGCCATAGATCTGCATCGGGTAGCCGAACTGGCTCGGCAATCGGAGTCTATCACTACCCCTGCTGGCACGCTTTCCAGACATCTTACACAACCGGGTAGATGAACTTTGTCAGGCCTTTGACGGTGCACTAAAAAGATCAGGGCAGGCTGCCCACTACCAGCCGATCTACCCGATAAAGGTAAATCAAAACCGCAACGTGGTTGAAGAGTTGCTGAAAACAAAAGGTGGCAGACTGGGCCTGGAAGCCGGCAGCAAACCGGAACTGCTCACGGTTCTGGCCTTATCATCCGATAATGGCGTTATCATCTGCAACGGTTACAAGGATCGTGACTATATCCGCCTGGCACTTGCCGGTACACGGATGGGCTTATCCGTTTACCTGGTCATTGAAAAACTGTCTGAATTACCACTCATCCTCAATGAATGCCGACGTTGCGGCACGACGCCCCTGATAGGCATACGTCTGAAACTGGCCTCCATCGCCAGCGGAAAATGGCAAAGCTCCGGCGGTGAACGTTCTAAATTCGGCCTGACCGCATCACAACTGCCTGGCGCCGTTGAACAATTGCGTGATGCCGGTATGCTGGACTGCCTTGAATTGCTGCATGTACACATGGGCTCCCAGATATCCAATATCCGTGACATTCAAAATGGCCTCGGCGAAACCGCACAGTTTATTGTTCAGCTGACGAAGATGGGCATCCATATCCGGGTAATTGATGTTGGTGGCGGTCTCGGTGTTGACTATGAAGGCACACGCACTCGCAGTGAGTGCTCGGTCAATTACACACTAGCCGAATATGCTGACAAAGTAGTGCAAACACTGGCCAGTGCTTGCGCACAGTTCAAAATCAAAATGCCTGATATCTTCAGTGAATCTGGCCGCGCACTAACCGCCCATCACGCGGTGCTGATTACCAATGTGATAGAAGTCGAAAAACATGATTTCGAAATTCCTGCCGAAGGGGTCAATGAAGCCGACTTTCTGCAGGAGCTGTACCATCAACTTAATGCCCTGCAACTGGATAAGCCGATACATGAAATCTATCATGATCTTGGTTCTGCCATGCAGGACATACAGGACCGCTTTAACCAGGGAACACTAAGCCTGGATGAACGAGCAAAGGCTGAACAACTAAAATATGCAATCTGCTATCGCCTGCATGCAGAAATCGACCCTGCCAATCATTCACAACAGGCTATCAGGAATGAACTGGAGGAAATACTTGCCGACAAAGTGTTTTGTAACTTCTCCATCTTCCAGTCCATGCCTGATGTATGGGGAATTGATCAGGTCTTCCCAATCGTGCCGCTACAACGACTCGATGAAGAACCCGACCATCGCGCCATCCTGCACGATCTGACCTGTGATTCAGATGGAAGAATTGATCACTATGTCGACCAGTACGGCATAGAAAACACCCTGCCTCTGCACAACATAAAAACCGACGAAAAATACCTGTTAGGCTTCTTCATGCTCGGTGCCTACCAGGAAACACTGGGCGACATACACAACCTGTTCGGCGACACAGCAAGCGCCAATGTCGTGCATGATAAGGATGGCAATATTACTCTGGAAAATATTTTTCATGGTGAGAATGTCAGTCAGTTACTTTACCGGGTGAATTATGACCCTGATCAGATTCGGCAGCGTATTCTGGACAGGGCGCAGGACTGCCATCTGACTGATGATGAACGTGGGGAACTGATAGAGGAGTTGCAGGCCAGTTTGTCGGCGTATAGTTATTTAGTAGACTAAAACCACCCGAATTCTAGTCCTGTGGATTTGCTGTGATGCTCCAATGGACCGGTGGGATGTGAATAACTTTGGCCATTCGGTGCGGCCCCTTTTCTAGTGCAATAGTGCAACTATTCGCTTGACCTGTGCCTTACACACATGTTTTATATCTTCAATACTTCCCTAAGCGTAAAGTCTAAGCGTAAAGTCATAGATACGTTCAATCTGGAGCGTAGAAGTAAGGTTCTACCCACACATAGTTCAATCGTGGTCTCGATAACATTGAAGGAGATATGATGAAGACAAAACTGATGAATATGAAAATAAAGAACACAAGCCTGATTTTAATCTTCAGTATGTTCATAACGGGAGCAATTTTTGCTGGATCCCTCCAGGCAGCGCCGGGTGAAAAGACAGATGATGCGACGATCCTGTATATCACTAACGAAGGAAGTAACACACTTTCGATAATAGATGGATCAAAACAGGAAGTTATAGCAACAATACCGGTGGGTAAAACCCCTCACCATCCCTGGCTAGTGCCGGGAGGTAAATATGTGTTTACGGATAACCGAGGTGAGAACACCTTGTCGGTGGTGGATGTAAATGCCGGCAAGATGATTAAGACAATCACCGTAGGGAATGCGCCTACTCACATGGTGTTTACGCCCGATGGAAAATATGCCTATGTGGCCAATACCAAAGACAACACTACATCAGTAATAGATCTCGCAAAGCTTGAGGTCGTCGCCACTATTCCTACTGGGGGAGGCTCGCACGATCCGGCCATCACTCCAGACGGCAGGTATGTCTATGTCACCGCCAGAAAGCCTGGACATGTTGCGGTGATCGATACGGCCACTAATAAGGTCATTAAAACTATACCCACGGGTGGCAAAGCCAATGGCGTGCGTATGACCAGTGATGGCAAATTTCTCTGGGTGGGCAACACCTCGGCCGGGACGGTGTCCGTCATCGATACAGCTCAAAATAAGGTTGTCGCTACCATCCAGTCTGGTGCGGGGACACATAACATCCGCTTCTCCCCGGACGGTAAATATGCCTACGTCGGCAATATGAAAGAGGGTACCCACGCGGTAATCGACACTGCCACTTACAAGGTCGTCGCACGAATACCGACCGGCAAAGGCGCAAACATCGCCTACTTTCATCCAGACGGTAAGCACATCTACTTCTCCATCAACAAAGCTGATGAAATCCCGGTAGTAGAAGCTAAAACCAACAAGATAATCAAGAGGATACCAATCGGAAAAGGCGGCACGCATAATCTGGCCTTTGTCGATGGTGGCAGGTACCTCTACGCCACCAGCTGGTTCGGCGATTATATTCTTGTGATCGACACCAGGAAAAATGAAGTTGTCAAAAAGATACCAGCAGAGTTCTCCAACGGCATAAAAGTAAAAGGTGCGCCGCCAGCGACCGGGAGAGGTTGAGCGGTCACCTGCAAATATGCCAAATCCCCGAGTCAGATCCCAGTTTTTGCTTTTTATAGAGAAACCAGGGGTCTGGCCCGGGCTTTTTTTTACTGCGTATTTATCAACATTATATTCTCACAAAATACGGCAGCACTGACAAAGTAATACCGGCGATTACAAGCACATACACATTAGATATAAAGTAGGGGAATATAAACAGGGCAATACCGGTAACTAGTGGAACTACTGCTTTTTGTCTTCTACCATACGTAAAGAATCCAAGACCTGCTGCACCGAAAAGCATTCCCCAGATAAGTAGTGATGTGCCTTCCATTTTAAAATTTCCAATCTTCTCAAAACCCGGCTCAGATCCCAGTTTTTACTTATATTAGAGAAAACCTGGGACTTCTCTGGTTCTTAGAATCTGATCCTGGTTCTTAAAAAATGGTGGATGATTTTTTCTACCGAGTCTGAACCCGCTGGGCTCCCTTTGGCGCACAACCCGCACTCATATGTTTAGATCCCTGGCAAGCGAGTATATTTGGGCTCCATAAACTCTTGATATATGCGACGATATCCTGCGCATCCTTTACTGAAAGTTTATTCCTCCCCGCCGGCATACGTTTTGTACTTGGTGTGCCATTAAGAATCGTATTAACCATCTGTTCATCAGGATGATGCCAGGCATGTGATGTTTCATTCAGCGGCATGGCCGGAATATAACCAGGTTTACGTAGAGCAATTGGAGCTGGCGTCTCGCCAACACCCTCTTTTTGATGGCACGTCTGGCAGTTTTGCACATATAGCTTTTTCCCAAGGGAAACTGATGCTGGGTCAGGCTTCTTACCTGTTTCTGCGTATGCAACAGCACTGGACATTACAAAGAAAGTAAACAATACAAATTTAAACCCCGAATTCACAATAGACATCTATTTAGCTCCTCACAACAGATATAGCACCAGGTACTTAACCTGCTGGTAAAAGCCCGCAGGGTCAGACTCGATTAAACCTGGAAAATTATTACAATTTAGTCAAACCAACTACCTGGATTATAGCATTTTGCATATGAGGTGTTAATGTTAAATGGCACGTCTTTCCCGATATCTTCTACCAGAGTATCCCCATTATATTATCCATCTACAAAATGGAATGTATAATTCAAAAACCAGCAGACCTTGTCCATGTACGGCGCATTATTTATTGTTCGAGAGGCTTCCAAAACCTGAGTACATTACCCCCGATAATAGAGCCATTTCACAGGGTGAAGGCCATGAATGGACTTCATAAATGAACTCGTCCATGAAGGGCGAAAAACTCAGAATAAACTACCCCGCAGCAAGCTGACGGGGTATTAAATGTAGGTGCGAATTCATTCGCACAGCGATGCCAATGTTTATGCACATTGTGCGAATGAATTCGCACCTACAGTTTTCGTGGCAAGCCACGGGGAATTATGCCCATAGGGATTAAAGATTAAAGACGAAAGATGAAGGAAGCACCCATTTTTTATTCCTTAGTCCTTTGTCCTTAGTCCTTTGTCTTATTTCTCGACTTTAAGATGCAAAGGTTTAATCCCCAAAGCTCCCAGACGCTTAACAACATCCTTCTTCGTACGTATGCTGCTATAGGGGCCTAATCTGACACGATAGAACTGGCCCCTGCCATCGACTGAAATCTTTTCTATTCGGGATGACAGGCCATTCAGTGCCAGTTTAGCCTTAAGTTTATCTGCATCTTTGAAAGAGGAATATGAGGCTGCTTGCAAGATATAGGTGCTTTCAGTTTTCTGCTTCCTAGCTGGCTTCGGAGCTTCGCGGAAAAACTGTTTTTCATCGACCACTGTTTCGTATTCTGGTAATACTGTGTAAAAATCAAATACCAGTTTTGGCTCATCGGGTATTTTTATGCCTTTACGGGCCCTCCCTTCAGTCTTCTCCAGACGACTATTGACCAGGTTTTTGATGCCCGCACCCAGATTCATTTTCATGCCGCTGGCATAAATATACATCCCACCAAAGCTGAGCAATCCACCAAGCAAAATACCTGTGATTAATGTTGGCCATCGAATAGCTATAGGTGAAGCCGGTTTACGGCTGGCTCCTTTACGTTTTCCAGTCTTTTTTCTCGGTGGCATTACATGCTCTCCGGTGCTGAAACACCCAGTAATCCAAGGCCATTGGCCAGCACCTGTCGCGTAGCCTGGATCAATACCAGCCTCGCATCACGAACCCCTTTATCATCAACCAGAAACTGACAGGAGTTGTAGTAGCTGTGGAACCCATTGGCCAGCTCTCGCAGATAATAGGCTATCTGGTGTGGCTCATGGCTTGTTGCGGCGCTTTCTATCACTTCATGGTAGCGGGATAATTCATTCATAATGTCTTTTTCATGTTGTTCGGTCAGTAATTCCAGTTTTGCATCGGCAGGATCAGCTAATTTCATCTTCTTTTCAGACAACTGTGACATCACACTGCAGATTCGCGCATGTGCATACTGCACATAGTAAACAGGGTTTTCACTGGAGTGGGATATGGCGAGATCGAGGTCAAAGTCCATATGCTGCTCGCATTTTCGCAGGACGTAAAAGAAACGTGCCGCATCATTACCCACCTCGCTGCGTAACTCTCGTAAGGTGACAAATTCACCTGAGCGGGTGGACATGGCCAGCTTTTTACCCCCCCGGTAGAGAATGGCAAACTGCACTAGCAGCACCTCAAAACGATCCTTATCGGCATTCAATGCCTGCAGGGCCGCCTTCACCCGGGCCACGTAGCCATGATGGTCTGCGCCCCAGATATCAATCAGTCGATCAAAACCCCTGTCCAGTTTATCCAGATGGTAGGCTATATCGGAGGCAAAGTAAGTGCTTTGGCCGTTATCACGAACGAGGACCCTGTCCTTCTCATCACCGAAATCGGTAGAACGAAACCATTTTGCGCCGTCTTTCTCATACAGATAGCCACCATTTTCCAGTGTTTGTATCGCCTTCTCCATTTCACCGCTATTGTGCAGGCTACGTTCGGAGAACCAGCGATCAAACACGACGCCGAACTCCGCAAGATCACGCCGGATATTATTGGTAATCTCATTCAATCCCTGATCAAACACCAGTGCATAGTCATCTACCAGCAGTTTTTGCGCACGCTCAATCAATCCGTCGATATGGGCTTCCCTGTCGCCACCGAGTGGTTCGTCGGGCGGTACGCCAACGAAGACCTCATCAATCTTTCGGTGCAGTGCATCACCCTGGCTACGATGTATGCTGGCCGCGATGTCCCAGACGTAATCGCCCTGATAGGCATTCGCCGGAAAGACTATCTCTTCCCCGCACAGTTCCAGATAACGCAGCCACACACTGAGCGCAAGTATATTCATCTGCCGGCCAGCATCATTCACATAATATTCGGTACTGACTTCATAGCCGGCAGCCCGTAATAATCGTGCCAGCGCATCGCCATAGGCTGCACCACGGCCGTGACCAACGTGCAAAGGACCTGTCGGGTTAGCTGAGACAAATTCAACAATTACTTTCTGCCCGGCTCCGATATCTGTCCTGCCAAATTCACTGCCTTCAGAAATGACATCTCTGACCACCTGATAAAGCGGCTCATCGGTGAGAAAGAAATTGATAAAACCCGGCCCGGCCAGCTCAACCTTATTGACGATGCCCGAAGCAGGCAGCCTGTCTACAATCATGTTTGCCAGGTCACGCGAGGTACAGCGTGCATGCTTTACCAGTAGCATAGCGATATTGCAGGAGAAATCACCGTGCTCTTTTTGCCGGGTTCGATCTATGTTGATTTCAGGTAGATCAATTTCAGGCAGCAGATCTTCTGCAACAAGTATCTTTAGAGCAGCACTAACAAGTGCCTGTAACTGGGGTTTCAACTTCATTTAGTAAGTGTATCTTCAGACGGGGAACCGGGTTGCGGATTGTAGCATCTCTGAAAGCTCAGAATGAAGCTGGAATATGAGACTCGGGACTAAAGACTAAGGACGAAGGACGATGGATAAAAAGTTCCTTAGTCCTTAGTCCCGCGTCTTTTGTCTACGTAAATATACCGGGGCTGCGGTCATGCAGGACTTTATTGAGTATCTTTTATCTCTGGAATTATTTTAAAACAGGTCAACCGGATCCACATCCAGCGACCAGCGTACGCGTCGTGCACCACGATCGTTTTCTATCAGGCCGCGCCATTGAAAAAGAAAATCATGCAGAGGTTTTCTGCTCGCCGCCTGTACTAGTAACTGGGCCCGGTAACGACCAGCACGTTTTTCCATCACCGAAGGCACCGGTTCGGATAGGTTGACAGACTGTATCATTGTACTGGATGCAATCAATGATCTTGCCTTTCGATGCATACCGTCTAAAAATTTCAGGGCTTGCTGCTGCTCTGTTGCTTCGGCACGCAGCAAAGCGATATGTGTATAGGGCGGATAATCTGCGCTCTTGCGTTCCGCTAATGCCATCTCGGCAAAGCCTTTATAGTCATGCTGCGCAATTACCTGCAGCCAGGGACTATCAGGAAAACGCGTTTGCACCAGGACCATGCCCCGTTTATCCCCTCGCCCTGCCCTGCCTGCCACCTGTGTAAGCAACTGGAACAGACGCTCACTGGCACGAAAATCGGAGGAAAATAATAATTGATCACTATCGAGTATGCCGACCAGGCTTAAATTCGGGAAGTCATGGCCCTTGGACAGCATCTGGGTACCTACCAGCACATCTGCCTCACCGCTGTGTGCACGTTGCAGACGCTGTTCAAGCTCACCCTTTCGTCGAGTGGTATCTCTGTCGATACGCTCTATCGATGCCTCAGGAACCAGCTGCTGAATGGACTGGTGAATATTCTCTGTACCCTGCCCGATAGTAACCATTTCACTACCATCACAATCGGGGCAGTGCTCAGGCCATCGGCTACTCTTGCCACAATGATGGCATAGCAAACGGCCTTCCTTCCTGTGCCAGGTCATGCGTGCATCACATCGTGTGCATTGCACCAGTGCATTACATGATGTGCAGCAGACAGCGGGGGCAAAGCCCCTGCGGTTAATAAATAACAGGCTTTGCTCACCCTGCTTAAGACATTTCCTGACACCGTCACGTAAAGGGATACTGATACCGTTCTCTAGCGGCTGTTTTTCAACATCCAACAGGTGAATTTCGGGTAAACCTCCGGCAGTCGCCCGTCGTTCCAGCGTTAATAATCCAAACCTGCCCTGCTTAGCATTATGCCAGCTCTCCAGTGACGGCGTCGCACTGCCCATGACGACAGGAATACCCTCTATACTTGCACGCTTGATTGCCACATCGCGAGCATGATATCGAAAACCATCCTGTTGCTTAAAAGAGCTATCATGCTCTTCGTCGAGAATGATAATCCCTGGACGTGCCAGCGGCACATATACCGCAGAGCGTGTACCGATAAGGATCGCCGAGTCGCCACGCCTCGCTCGCTCCCATGCCTGCATGCGCTGTGTATCATTCATGCCTGAGTGCAACACATCAATTACAGCATCAAAACGCTGTCGGAATCGATTGACCAGTTGTGGCGTAAGACTGATCTCCGGAACAAGCACCAGGGCCTGCTGATTATTCACTAACACAGCAGAAATGCAGCGCAGGTAGACTTCCGTCTTGCCGCTGCCGGTGATGCCATGTAGCAGAAAACAATTGAAGTTGTCTAAACTGTCGCAAATGCTATTAATGGCCTGTTGCTGGTCAGGGGTCGCGCTCAGTGCAGGCAGGCGGGCTGCCTCTTCAGTAGCAGGCAACTCTATTCTCTCAATCAGCCCCTTTCCTTCAATTGCTTCGATCGCTTTTTTCCAGCTCCTGGAGACAGCTTTAAACGACTCAGATCCTAGCGGTTTTTCTGCCTCTGATAAAATTTTCAACAAACGATACTGAACGGCGGCACGCCCCGGCCCCTGCTTCAGGGCCTCCTTGCCCAGGGTCGTGATTACCCAGAATGGCCTTTCTGGTAACTTCGCTGTTTTACCTTCACGCAACAACTTTGGTAAGGCACAGAAGACGACTTCTCCCAGGGGGTGTATATAATAATCTGCCACCCAACACAGAAATTGAATAGTTCTACTGTCCAGTAAGGGCTCACTATCAAGCACCGCCCTGACTGCTTTTAATTTTTTAATATCAAGCAGTGATGAATTGCTTTTTTCAATTACCAGCCCGGTCAGAATCCTGCCGCTAAAATCAACTCGTACCCTGCAACCTGGCCGGGGTAATGCCAATGTTGCCGGAACTGTGTAATCAAATATTTTACGTACTGGAACTGGCAGGGCAACCCGGACAACGACTAACCGTTCTTGCCGCTCATCTGAAGTTTCTGACAGATTATCCGGCAGGGTGTTGGGGTTTTTTTTATTTGACATACTTTCAAAAAAATATTGGACAGGAAGCATTCATCTCTAACGTTAAGAGCCTGTGGATAACTTTGTTGATAAAGGCCAGAAAACAGCCAGTAGACACGCTTACAGGAAACGCTAGCTTAAAATGACTTAATTTCAATAAATCATTAATACATTAATAAAAACAATATGTTAAATCATTTGCTTATATAGGTATCCTGTGGCGCCTCTAGTTTATTACATCTTTATGACAGAATCCTGAAAATGTGAATAAGTGATGACTGTCGAGCTCACGAAGTATCAGTCACTTAGGCTATATAGCTAATCCTGAAACGTTGTTTTAGCTGTGAAATATCGCCTTTCGTCGTTAAACTCGCAGTAATAAGCCCTGTTTATAAATCTTCAAAATTAATGCAATAATCGCACAAACATGAAAAACAACACTCCGCTGCAAAAAAATATCGCTACCTCCATTTCTGCCGCCATTAGTCAGAAATTTTCCTTAGCCAGTCTAAATACCATTGCCGGTGGCTGTATCAACGCCACCTATGTTGTGAACGATGGTGATCGGTATTTTTTCATCAAATTGAACACCCGCAGATCTCTCTTCATGTTTGAGGCAGAATATCAGGCGCTGCTTGAACTGGAAAACTCGAATACCATCCGCGTACCACATCCAGTCTGCACAGGCCTGGATGACAAATATTCATGGTTGGTAATGGAACACCTGTCTTTACATAATAATGGCAATCATCACAAGCTCGGCGAGCAACTCGCCGCCATGCACAGGCTCACTCGCACCAGTTTTGGCTGGGACAGGGACAATACAATAGGATCTACGCCGCAAATAAACACCCCTGACAAAGACTGGCTGAAATTTTTCCGTAACAGACGCCTGCAATATCAACTAAGGCTTGCTGCAACGAAAGGCTATACAGGCTCGCTACAGAAAGCAGGCGCTGCACTGGTGGATTGTATGGATGATTTTTTCATCGGCTATAAACCCGTACCATCATTACTGCACGGGGACCTCTGGAGCGGTAATTATGCCTTTATCGAGAATGGTGACCCGGTCTTATTCGACCCGGCGTTGTACTATGGGGATCGTGAAGCCGACATTGCCATGACAGAACTGTTTGGCGGTTTCAGTAGTGAATTCCGCTCCTCATACGAAGATTGCTGGCCGCTTGATGATGGCTATAAAACTCGCAGGTATCTTTATAATTGTTATCATATACTTAATCATCTTAATCTCTTCGGTGGAGGTTATGCTCGACAGGCTGAAGACATGATAATGAGGCTACTGAGCGAACGAAATGCATAATAAAAAGTAATTGATAAACTGCTGGAAGAGAAAACGATCACTCAGAATAACTGTCCGCATCCTCCGGCAGGCCACCACGCAAAGCATCTCGATCTACCCACCATTTATCGCCTACGATAATATCGAGCACTATGCCCAGTCTTGGCAGAAATTTATCAGGTTGATTCAGTTCCAGCCTCTCTACCCACATATCGATCATTTCACGTTCTTTATATCCACTGTGCTGGTAAGCAACACCTGCCAGTAAATTCCCGGTTAAAAAACTGAGACCTTCTCTCTGCTTATCATCGCTGGCACGCAATTCAGCAAGATAATGAGCGGTCGCTGCAGCGACTGCTCCACCATCCGACTCTGCGGGTGTTTCTTCAATTATGTGATCCAGCATATTCACGCTCAATGTTGGATCGACTGGAAATGTCACTGCAAGCCACACACCATTGCCAAGTGCAATAATCGAGTCATCCTGATCAGTCGCATACAGGACATCGCTGGTTTTGACTGCATCCTGCCAGGCGGCCATTGCTACAAAACTATCAAATAAGGGACGTGCAATATCCCAGGCCTCTTTTTTTTGTTCCATCGCAACCAGTAGTGTTGCAATATCCAGCTGC